>JAJYGU010000331.1:0-1371 GCA_021784975.1 Planctomycetota bacterium | reverse complement strand
AAGAAGGCCGTCGAATCCCTTCGGTTCGCCTCCGGCGACGAGGAACTGCGCCGGGCCATCTGGAACCAGCACGGCCCCGCACTGTACGACAACTTCCCGAAAATACGCGGCGAAATCGAGGCGTGGCTCAAGGGCGAAGACGGCGACGGCGAGGGCGAGGACGACGAAGAGGACGGCAAAAAGCGATCCGTCGTGTCGGAGAAGAGGCGAAAGAAGCTGCTTAAGGCCGACATGTGGAAGCGCGACCACAAGCTTCTACAAGGCGGCAAGCAGCTCATGGAGGTCGTCGGCACCGAACTGTTCGGCGACTACAATGTCTTCGCCAACGCCGTGGACAAAGCGGCGAAGCAGCTTGACATGAAAGTCAGTGCTGCCGAGCGAAAGCTGATCGCGCGCGCCATGAGCTGGCGCGACGAGACCGCCCCGCCGGTGGTGAAGAAGGTGCACGAGAAGAAGCACGACGCCGATCCGCAACACGGTGTATTCGAGGCGACGACGAACGGCAGCGCGGGCGTAGTTGAGTACGAACCCGACACCGAACTGCGCGACTCCGAACAGGTGCCGCTGCTGGAGGAGGGCGGCATCGAGGCGTTCTTCCAGCGCGAGGTGCTGCCGCACGTGCCGGACGCCTGGATCGACCACGCCAAGACCCAGGTGGGCTACGAGATCAGTTTCACGCGGCACTTCTACAAGCCCACACCTCTGCGCTCGCTGGAGGAGATCAAGGCCGACCTCAAAGCGCTCCAAGCCGAGGCCGAAGGCTTGCTCGACGAGATCGTGGTCCCTGCGGGAGGGAAGGCATGACGAGCGACCTACGGCCCTATCCCGAATACAAGGACTCCGGCCTCCCGTGGCTTGGCCGAGTCCCAGCACACTGGGACGTTCGTCGCGCGAAGTATCTGATGCGTGAAGTGGACATGCGGTCTGCAGGTGAGGACAGCACTCTGCTGAGCGTGTCGCAGTACACCGGTGTCACGAAAAGGCGATCAAGAGAAGGAAGTGACGATCCCGATACCAGGGCGTCATCGCTCGTGGGTTACAAGGTCACCGTCGCTGGTGATCTTATAGTGAACATCATGCTCGCCTGGAATGGTAGTCTCGGGATTGCACCCCTTTATGGCGTCGTCAGTCCGGCGTATTGCGTCTATCGGTTCCACCAAGGCGACCCGTGGTTCTTCCACCACCTCTTACGCTCACCGGCATACAAGGCCGAAATCAGGCGTCGGTCGCGGGGCGTGGTTGATAGCCGCCTCAGGCTTTACACCGACGACTTGTTTTGCATGCCGCTGCTACTTCCGAATGCGACCGAACAACAGACGATCGTTCGATTCGTGCGCGAGCTGGAAAGGCGGACCAATCGCTTCATCCGCA
>JAJYGU010000476.1 GCA_021784975.1 Planctomycetota bacterium | reverse complement strand
TCGAAGTGAACGTTGCGATGCCGGCCGGAAGGATATAAAATTGCGTGGTGGCGCTGGGCGGTAGTGGGATCATCTCCCTCGAGATTGTGGCCGAATAGGGGAAACCGTGAGCCGCCTGTTGATGTTCATCGGGATGACGATTGGCGGCTACCTAGGTTGGGCAATCGGCGATTACATCGGCTTCGGCCTGATGGGAGACTTCCTCGTCAGTTCGCTCGGCAGCATGGTGGGAATCGTGGTGGCATGGAAGATCACCGTGGATTATCTTGATTGAGCATAAGCACCTCCGAAGTCCCAGGGCCTCTGGACCTGGAGCCCGAAGGTGCAGATGGACTTCAGTCGACCGGGAAGGCCACGAACCCGGCTCTTGAAGCATGTGTTTCTTGTCAAGGCCCAGGGAAGTCGTTGCCGAGACATTACGCCACGCCCCGCGTGAGAAATCTCCTCACGTGGGGCATGAGGAGTGCGTTGCACCTCTCGTGCCAGATCAGCGAGCTGAGCCGGATTATCACGCAACTGGCTGAAGGACAGAGAGTTATGAACTGACAGCCGTCAGAAAACCACAACCGCGGTGTGGCACTCTGCAATGGTAGTGAGGTGGGGACCGTGGCAGGGTGCAACTTTCTTGCTTGACAGGGTGGCGGGAATCTGTATACTGCACTATATCGCTAGAACACAGGCCCGCACATGTTCTTTCGCATCGACTTCAACAATCGCCTGGCCATCTACGATCAGGTCGTCCGGCAAATCAAGTTCGCCGTGGCCGGAGCGATCCTCGCCGAAGGCGAACTCATCCCCTCCGTCCGGGAGCTGGCCCGCGAGCTGAGGATCAACCCCAATACGGTGGTGCGGGCCTATCGCCAGCTCCAGGACGGCGGAGTCCTGACTCCGGTCCGCGGTACCGGGCTGGCCGTCGCCACCGGCGCGGCCAAGCAATGCCGCAGCGAGCGGGTGGAACTCATTCACGCGCAAATGGAACAGGTTTTCACCGAGGCCGGCCAGAGCGGTATCGATCTCGGCAAGCTTCGGGCACTAGTCGAACAACAATTGGCGGCCATCGAGGCCAAGGAGAAACACCATGACTCCCGTCATTCGACTTGACAGCCTCACCAAACGGTTCCGCTCGGAATTGGCCCTCGACGAAGTCTCGCTGGAAGTGCCCCGAGGAGTCGTATTTGCCTTGTTGGGCGAAAACGGCGCCGGCAAGACGACCGCCATCCGCATCATGCTCGGGTTGCTGCGGCCCAATTCGGGCTGGGCCGAAGTGCTCGGTCTGAACAGCGCCCAACAGGGATTGAAGATCCGGCAGCGGGTCGGGTATGTGCCGGAGCGTCCCACGCTTTACGAATGGATGACCGTCGAGGAGATCGGCTGGTTTGCCGCCGGTTTTTATGGGGCGGGCTTCCTGCCCGAGTACGCCCGCCTGATGAACCAGTTTGGACTGCCCGGCAAAAAGAAGCTCAAAACGCTCTCCAAGGGGACGCGGGCGAAAGTGGTGCTCTCGCTGGCGTTGGCACATCAGCCGGAGTTGTTGATTCTCGACGAGCCCACTTCCGGGCTGGACGCGCTGGTGCGCCGGGAGTTTTTGGAAAGCATGGTGGATCGTGCCGCTCAAGGGCAAACCGTCTTTCTGTCCAGTCATCAGATCGGCGAGGTCGAGCGGGTGGCCGACATCGTGGCCATCATTCGCAAAGGCAGGCTCTTGGTGGTAGAACCGCTCAGCGAACTAAAGACTGCGGTGCAAGAGCTGACCGTCACGCTCAGAGCGGAATCCGCTTCGCTGCCCGAGATCGGCGGCGCCATTCTCTCGCAGCAGAGGAAATCGCGGCAATGGCAGGCCATCGTGCGCGGCGTCGACCAGGATCGCTTGGCAAGGATCCGCAGCCATGAGGCGGTCGAAACCGTCGAAGTGCAATCGCCCGACTTGGAAGAAATCTTTGTCGCCTACATGCAGGGCGGCGGCACTGCGCCACGGGACGCCGCGCACACCGACGCGCTACAGGAGGCGGCACCATGAAGCCATCGACCTTCACCGGCCTGGTTTGGAAGGAATACCGCCTGCAGCGGGCGCTGTGGATCGCCATGGCGGTGCTGATTGTCATGCTGCAGACGATCATGGCGGCCTTGGTTTCCCGCCCCGAGGATTTGCAGCAAGCCTTGTTCTGGATCGCCTTTGGCCTGCCCATAGCGTATGGGCTGGGTAGCGCGGCGATGGCCTTTTCGGGCGAGCACGAGGCCGACAGTTATGAATTTCTGCGGAGCTTCCCGGTAAGCGCGACCAAGGTCTTCTTGAGCAAGATCAGCGTGCCGCTGGCCGGCATGGTTGCGATGTTCGTGTTCATGCCGCTGTTGGCCGGCGTCTTGAACGACCGCTGGGGATCGCCCTTGGAGCCGCGATGGCTCTTGTGGGGATCCTTGTGCTTTCTGGGGGTGGAAATGTTTCTCTGGGGCACGTTTTTCTCCCTGCTCTTGCGGAACGTGCTGGTGGCCGCCGTGCTCGCGGTCCTGGTGGCGTCGTTGATCTACAACTGCATGATTCCGCTGCTAATGTTGGAGCCGGAGGAGCACATCGTCCAGGCCATCCCGTGGCGATTGGCCATTGCCGCGCTGGTGGCGATTGCCGATTTCTGGCTCGGCGTTCACTGGTTCGACCAGCGGGCCCAACCGAGGTCACCGATGACGAGCGCGGCCGCCGGCAATGCCAAGGCGGCGGCCGGCCTGCCGGCGGCCCCTTTTTCCCGTCCACTGCGGATGGGAACTTTTGGCCACCTCGTCTGGCAGCAGTGGCGGCAGTCGTGGGGTATCATGCTCGTGCTGGTTGCCGTCATCACAATTCTGGCAGCCGGGCCGGCAGGCTGGTTGGTCTTCACGTGGCGGCTGAGCGGCCAGGGCAACAACATGTCGCTGATTTTCCTGGCAGTAGGGATTGTCCCGCTGTTGGGCTTATGCGCCTTTCTTGGCGACCAACGGCGGCGGGGTTATCGCTTCCTGGCCGAACGCGGCGTGCCGCCGCGGTCCATCTGGTGGAGCCGGCAATTACTATGCGTGGCCCTGCCCGCGGCGCTGATCTTCGCCTGCGCGCTTGCGATATGGGGTTGGTTCGAGTTTCCACTGTTGGCTGGAATGCTGCCGCGATGGTTGTCTTCGGATGCATTTGCTCAGCCCAACCCGTGGGAAACCGAACGGTTGTTCGCGGAGTTATGGCATCTTGGGAGTCAACTGCTTGGCATCTTGGGCTACGCGCTGTTGGGCCTCGCGGCGGGCCAGTTCTGCTCGATGTTCCTGCGGAGCAGCTTTTTGGGCGGGTTCTTCAGCATCGTATTGACCGCAATCCTCGCGGCCTGGTGCTACCTGGTGATCTACCTGGGGGTCCCTTGGCTGTGGTCGATCGTGCCCATCCCGATCGTCTTGCTCCTGGCAACTCGTCTGCGGACCGTAGGTTGGCTGACCGAACGAAACGATCTGGGTGCATGGTTCGCGCCGGGACTGGTGATGATCGTCCCGGCCGCCGCAATCTGGACGACATTTACCCTTTATCGGGCCTACCAGATTCCTCTGGTTCATCCGAACATTTCACCGGCCGAATACGAGCGCCCCTTGACTGCCCAGGAGCGCGCTACGGTTGACTTGTGCCAACAGGCCTGGCGTCGGTACATGGAATACTCCGGTCTGGCACGGCAATACGCCGAAGCCAAGAAGGCAGGGGCAGCGCCTGCCGAGATCAGACTTCAAGAGGCTGCCCGTGACTCGGCCCAACAAAAAGCCGATGAACTGGCGATGAAGTTAAGCCGCCAACCGTGGCCCCACCGCGTCAAGGAGTCGCCCGGTCTCGAACACCTGGCCGACATTTCCGGCTGGCTTGCCAATTCAGCTCCGATGCTGGAGGAGCAGGGAAAACTCGACGAGGCCCTGGATCGCTGCCTCGCCGCCATCCGCATCTCGAAGCAACTCCGCGATGGGGGACCGATTCGGATCACCCTGAAACGAGGTTCGTGGGGGGCGGGGGATCACGACGTCTGGGCTGATCAGGTTGAGATGCGCACTTGGGAGCATTTGCCCGCTTGGGCCTCTTGCCCCAATCAGACGCCCGAACGGCTGCTGAAGGCCGCGCGGCAACTCGAGCAGATTACGGCCGATATTTCGGCGATTCCCGGGATTGAATTGACGTACCTTCGCCTGCGTCAGTTTCTGGCCACGGGCGACGTCAATGTGTTGGTTCGGCCGACCGATCAGGTGGTCGTGCCCACGCCGACCTACGCCTGGCTGCGGCTGCCCTGGGAACGCACCCGCGCCCTACGGCTGGCTGGCGTCATCGCTGACGAGGAGATCACACGGATCTCGTGGGTCGAGGAGCGCATGAGAGAACCTGGCGGCCTCGTTCCGCGGACGGTGCCCGTTGATCGGCGCTGGCCCGGCCAGTGGTACGCGAATCAGGGCTGGCCTTCGCGAGCCTATGTACTATCGTCGGCTGTCAACTTGCCGCCCATCTTTTACGAAGGTGATGAAGCCGTGTCGGAAATCGCCCAACACGATCGCGCCCTGGAGACGGTTCGGCGGGCGATGCGATTGATGCTGGCCTTGGAGGCCTGGCGACTCCAGCATGGCTCGCTGCCC
>JAJYGU010000174.1 GCA_021784975.1 Planctomycetota bacterium | reverse complement strand
GTCTTCATTGCGGCCTTGGAAGCGGGCGTCGGCGGTCTGCCACGCTTCAGGATTCGCCGGCACGATACCGTCGGCGGCCGGGCAGGGCCGATCGAGTATGACCGGGCCAAAGCGTTCCAGCCGCCGACCATTGCCGAAATCGAGAAGCTGGTACTGATCGCTGTCGAACATGCGTCGTACTCGTCACGCTCGGCGTGACTTCTTTTCCTCACGCAGAGCGTGAGAAGCACTATCTAATGGTCCCTCACGCGGAGCGCGAGGAATTAGGCTGCGACTATCATCGCGGCGAAGTCTTTCGATGGGGTCGATAGCCGCCGGCCGGCCTTTTCTCCGTCCGGCGAGCCTCTTGCCTCTGAGGCGAAGTGACTTGAGTGGCTGCCCGGCGAGAGAAGTTGCGGGGTGGGCGGGCTGGGATCAAGCATTGCGGCCCGTCGCCGACGAGATCCAGCCGGCCGGCCTCTGTCAGCGCCGCGCGGACGTCGGCGTAGTTCTCGGGCTTGAAGTATTGCAGCAGCGCCCGTTGCCAACGCCGCTCGCGGGCGCCGCGGGGCACGTAAACCGGCTTGCCGGTATACGGGTCGAGTCCGGTGTAGTACATGCAGGTGGCAATGTCCATCGGACCGGGGAGGAAATCTTGCACCTTGTCGGGCTTGAGATGGTGCCGCTTCAGGTAGAGGGCCAGGTCGATCATGGCCCGCAGATCGCTGCCCGGATGGCCGGCGATAAAGTACGGGACCAGACCTTGCTCTTTGCCTGCCTTGACGGCGGCTTGGCGAAACTCGCGGGCGAAGGCCTCGAACTCCTCGATGGGCGGCTTCTTCATCAGCCGCAAGACTTCCGCGTCGCAATGCTCGGGGGCCACCTTCAGCAGGCCGCCGGTGTGGTGCTCGGCGACTTGGCGAATGTACTCCGGGCTGAGTCGGGCAAGGTCCATGCGGATGCCCGAGGCGACCAGCGCCCGCTGGACGCCCGGCAGCCGTCGGGCGGCGCTCAACAGGCGCATGAGCGGTTCGTGGTCGGTGGTCAGCAGCGGGCAGATCGCCGGGTGAAGGCAGCTCAACCGCCGGCACTTTGCCTGCACCTCGGGCCGCGAGCAATTCATCTGGTACATATTGGCGGTCGGACCGCCAAGGTCGCTGATCGTTCCGCGGAAGGCCGGGTCTTGGGTCATGCGGCCGATTTCGTCGAGCACCGACGCCTGGCTGCGGCTCTGTACGATGCGGCCTTCATGGGCGGCGATCGAGCAGAACGTACAGCCGCCGAAGCAGCCGCGGACGATCTGCAGCGAGTCTCGGACCACTTCGAATGCCGGAATCCGCTGCTTTCCGTAGCTCGGATGGGGACGCCGCGTGAACGGCAGACCGTAGACGCGGTCGATCTCTTGCTGGGAGAGCGGCCAGGCCGGCGGGTTGACCACCACCGCCTCGCGGCCGTGATATTGCACCAGCCGCCGGGCGTTGTGCGGATTGGTCTCGGCGAAGATCGCCTTGGTCATGGCGGCGAAGGTGGCCTTGTCGGCGGCCACTTCTTCGTAGCTGGGGAGGATGACGTGAGGCGTGGGACGTGCCGAAAGGCGGAAAGCCGAAAGCCGAAAGCAGCAGAACGTCGGCTTTCGGCTTTCGGCTTTTCCGGCCGACGCCTCACGGTCCACGTCCCCCAGTTCCTCGCTTGCGCCTAGCCGGTACGCCGTGCCGCGAATGTCGCGCAATTGGCGGACTGATTCCCCGTCGGCCAGGCGTCGCACGATTTCCAGCAACGGCCGCTCGCCCATGCCGTACACAAGCAGATCGGCCTTGGCGTCCAACAGGATTGAGCGGCGGACCTTGTCGCTCCAATAATCGTAGTGGGCCAGCCGCCGCAGACTGGCCTCGACGCCGCCGGCGATGATCGGCACGCCGTGGTACGCCTCGCGCGCCCGCTGGCAGTAGGCCAAGGTGGCCCGATCCGGCCGCCGGCCGATTTCTGCGCCGGGACTGTAGGCGTCGTCGTTGCGGACCTTGCGATTGGCGGTGTAGTGGTTGAGCATCGAATCCATATTGCCGGCGCTCGTGGCGAAGCAGAGCCGTGGCCGGCCGAAGGTCCGCCAGGCGTCGCAGGAGTGCCAATCGGGCTGGCTGAGGATCGCCACCCGGAAGCCTTCCGCCTCGAGCACGCGGCCCAACAAGGCCATGGCAAAGCTGGGGTGATCGACGTAGGCGTCGCCGGTGACGAAGACCACGTCGACGGCGTCCCAACCACGGGCGGCAACCTCCGCCGGCGTCATCGGAAGCGGCAGGAGAGCGTCGCGAAGGTGTTTGCGATCTGGCGACATGAACGACGGATCTGGTCCGCCGTGCCGGCGGACGCTAAACGACCGCTACTCTCCCAGACCCTCAGGCACTCTTTGGGTCACTTTTCCGGTGGCGGCCCACTCCGCGCCGCGTTGGAGGAAGACGGCGGAGGTGGGCGTTGCGGTTTCTTTGCCGCTGTGGCCCAGCCGCGTGGCGAACACTCGGCCCTTGCCGTATTTGATGGTAAGGATGATCGGCTCGTTCTCGTCGGTGCCGCCATTGGATTTGGTGGCGAAGGCGGTGGCCAAAACCTTGACGTTCTCCGCCGGGCCGCGGAGGCGGCAGTAAAGCTCGTCTTTCGGTTGGATCAGCACCGGCGGCAGGCCGCGGGTGATCGGGTGCGTGGCATCGCGGATCACGATCTCGATCCGCTGCATCTTCCCGTGGAAGCCGGCCTTACCGGGCGGATCGGTGAGCTTCACGACTTTGCCGTGGCGCCAGACGAGATACGGACCAGCGGTTTCGGTGCGATTGCCCCAACCGCCCGTGCCGATAATCCGATTATATTCTTTCCACTTCGGAAAGGCGGCGGCGGCGAAGTGATAGACCACCACCCCGCCCCCGTGGGCCACGTAATCGACGAACGCCTTTCGCGTGGCCGCCGGCCAGTTGTCGCCCTGGTAGTTCAGCACCACCACGTTGTACGCCGCGAAGTCGGGCGTGAAGTGGCTCATGTCCTTTCCCGGCGGCGGCGAAGTGGCCACGTCGACGGCGAAGAGGCCGGTCTTCTCCAACAGCGACTTCAGCACCGGCGTGGTCTGTCTCCAATTATGGCCGTTCTGGCCATCGACAATCAGAGCCTTCAAGGGGGCCGCCAGGGCCGCCGCCGCCAGGGCCAACCAAATCGCAACCACAGTCCAACTACGATAGATCGACATGGGCATGTTCCTCGCAAAAGATGGGGCAACGGGATGTGGAACGCGGATGTCTGTAGTGTAACAACCGGCACCGCGCGGGGAAAGCGGTGCGACAGCTTGGGACGCCGCTAGATCTCTTGGCAGGGTTACAACCGCTCCGAGGGAGCGCGGTTGACCCAGCCCAGGGCAACCCCCGGGGGAATCAAAACAATCGCACCACACCCGCGGCTTGCCGCTGTGAGGCCGGGCCGCCATAATTGACGCATGGTGATTTTGGGCTCATAGCACAACGAAGGGGACTGCCCCGGTTTGTGCGGTGCCGCCGATGTTATCGCACAAGAATGGGCGACCGCCGCAAAGATCGGGACAGTCCCCTCTAGCCACGAAAGGATTTCCATGAAAGTCGCCGTCATCACCACCAACCGCGGGGTCATTCGCCTGGAGCTGCACGCCGATAAGGCCCCGCGAACGGCGGCCAATTTCGAGAAGCTGGCCGCCCAGGGCTTTTATAACGGATTGAAGTTCCACCGTGTCATCCCGAACTTCATGATCCAGACCGGCTGTCCGAAGGGCACCGGCACCGGCGGACCGGGCTATACCTTCAAAGACGAGTTCCACAAGGACCTTAAGCATGACGGCCCGGGCGTGCTCTCGATGGCCAACGCCGGCCCAAACACCAACGGCTCGCAGTTCTTCATCACCCACCTGGCCACCCCGTGGTTGGACGGCAAACATTCCGTCTTCGGCCGGGTAATCGAAGGCCAGGCGGTGGTCGATACCATCAAGCAGGGGGACGTCATGCAGACGGTGACCGTGGCCGATGAGCCCGACGCCAAATAGGAAATCCCACATGCTCGCCGTGGAAACCAACGGGTTGACCCGCTGCTTCGGGGCGGTGCGGGCGGTGGACGGGCTCGATCTGCGGGTCGAGGCGGGCATGTTCTACGGCTTTCTTGGACCCAACGGCGCGGGCAAATCGACCACCATTAAAATGCTCACCGGCCTGTTGGCCCCGACCAGGGGCAGCATGCGGATTCTGGATACCGACCTGAGCGTCCCGGATGCTGCCCGCGAGGTCAAACGCCGCGTCGGGGTAGTGCCCGAGGATTTGGCCCTATTCGACAACCTGACGGCCCGCGAGTATCTCACCTTCATCGGCCGCATGTATTTGCTGCCGGCGGCCACGGTCCGCGACCGCTGCCAGGAATTACTGGCCATGATGGAGCTCGACCGCGAGGCCAAGAAGATCACTTTGGAATACTCGCACGGCATGAAGAAAAAGCTGGCCCTAGCGGCGGCCCTGCTGCCCAATCCGGACCTGCTCTTTCTTGACGAGCCGTTCGAGGGCGTCGACGCGGTGGCCTCGCGGATGCTCCGCGACACGCTGCGGCAATTCGTGCACCGCGGCACGACTGTCTTTCTCACCTCGCACGTGCTGGAAATTGTCGAGAAGCTGTGCACCGACGTGGGCATCATCGCGCAAGGGAAGCTGGTGCTGCAGGAGTCGATGGCCGAAATCGGCCGCACGGGCACGCTCGAAGAGCGTTTCCTGGCCGCCGTCGGCAACGGTCAGGCCGAGGCGCAAAGGCTGAGTTGGCTGGAGGAGTAGCAGGCGGGCAGAAGGGGACCGTCCCCTTGTTGCAGCCGGGCAGGGCACCGACCGAAGGTTGGTCTCGGAGCATGGTCGCCGCGAAAATTGGGACAGTCCCCGCTTGAATTGGCTGGAGGAGCGACGTGAACGGAGCCCAACTTCGCGCCCTGCTGATGCTGCGGTGGCAATTGACCCGCAACCAGTGGCGGCGCGGCGGCGAAATCAACGCCGTGATCACGCTGATCTTCTACGTGGCCGCCTTAGGATTGGCGGCGGTGGGGGGAGTTGCCGGCGTGGTGCTCGGGTTCCTCGTGTTCGCCAAGATGTCGCCGGAGGCCAACATGGCGGTGTGGGACGTGCTGGTCCTGACTTTTCTGTTGGCCTGGGCAATGGGCGTGTTGGCGGAATTGCAGCGATCGGAACTTCTCGACGTGAGCCGACTGCTGCACCTGCCGGTCTCTTTGCGCGACGTGTTTCTGTTGAACTATCTGGCCTCGCATCTCAGCCTCAGCCTGGCCCTGCTCTTGCCGCTGATGCTCGGCCTGACGGTGGGACTCGCCTGCGGACGCGGGCCGGCGATGGGTCTGCTGGCGCCGTTGGTGCTCGGATTCTTCTTCATGATCACCGCTTGGACGTATTGCCTGCGCGGCTGGCTGGCGGCGCTGATGGTCAATAAGCGCCGCCGCCGCACGATTATCGTGGGAATCATGATCGTCTTCATGCTCTTGGCCCAGTTGCCCAACTTGCTGATGAACCTGCGCCTCGGGCGGATGGCAAATCATCCGCCGGCCAACGCGGCGGAGATACAAGCTTGGATCACGCGCCGCGCGGAAGAGCAGAGGCAGACGCTCGTGGCCTTCGACTGGGTCAATCGCTGCCTTCCGTTGCTATGGCTGCCGCTGGGCGCCAAGACGCTCGCGGAGGGCCGCCCCTGGCCCGCTCTGTTGGGCGCTTGCGGGATGATTGTCCTGGGAGCGTGGGGGTTGGCTCGCGCCTATCGCGGCACGCTCCGCTTCTACCAAGGCGGCGAGACGCAAAGGCCGGTCGCCGCGCCCGTGGCCGCGCCCACGCCCGCGTCCAAGGTGGACTCGGGCAACACAATCCTTGTCGAATGGAGGCTGCCGGCGATTCCCGAGGAAGCCGCGGCGACGGCCCTGGCCAGTTTCCGCTCGATGTCGCGTGCGCCGGAAGTGAAAATGGCCCTGACCACGACCGTCATCATGCTCATGGCCGTCGGCTCCAGCATGTTCCTGGTGCGGCGCGCCCCGGGGCTGCGCCCGGACGGCGGCATGTCGACCGTGATGCAGTCGCTGCTGCCCGGGGGCGTGGTGGCGATGACGTTCTTCGGGCTAGCGCAGTTGGCGTTCAACTATTTTGGCTTCGACCGCAACGGTTTTCGCGCCATCGTGCTGCTGCCCGCGCCGCGCCGCTACATCTTGTTGGGCAAGAACCTCGCCTTGCTGCCCGTGGCCTTGGCGGTGTTCGCCGTCTATCTAGGTTTGGCGACCGCTCTGGCAGGTCTGGGCGTCTCGGCCGTTCTGACCGCTTGCCTCGACTTCGCGGCCGCGCTGTTGGCCATGAGCGTGATCGGAAATTTCGCCTCGATCCTGGCGCCCTACCGCATCGCCGCCGGCTCCTTAAAACCGACCAAGATGAAGGGACTCACCATGTTGCTGATCCTTGCCAGCCAACTTTTCTTTCCGCTGGCCCTCTTGCCGGTCTTTGTGCCGGCCGGATTGGGCATCCTCTGCGATGAGATGGGATGGCTGCCCGGCACGGTGGTGATGCCGGTCTGCGGGGTCCTTTTGGTCGGCGTCTCGGCCCTCTTCTATGGATACACGCTGGAGCCGTTGGGGAGACTCCTGCAATGCCGCGAGCAGAAGATCCTGCAGACGGTGACGCAGGAGGTGGAATAGACCCCCTGCCCTTGTTCGGGGGTGGGGGAACTGGTATACTTCAAGATTCTCCGATGGCTCGAAGGAGCTTCTCGCGGTTGAGAAGCCGGGCGAACGGGGCTGGTTGGTGCGTGCGTGCAACGTTTTTTCCTTATGGTCAACCGTAATCTGATCCGAGGTCTCGATCTTACTGAAGAGGAGTGGCAGAGTGAATTGAATTCCGCTCTGGAGGGCGGGGCGCAAGAGGACATCGCCTGGACGACGCAGCAAATGGACCTGAACCAAATCGTCGAGGGCCGCGTGTTGCGGGTCGAAGGCGACGTGGTGCTGGTCGACGTGGGCTACAAGAGCGAAGGCATCATCTTCCGCAACGAGTGGGAGGAAGGAGAGCTGCTGCCCGAGCCCGGCGCCAAGGTCAAGGTGCTCATCGAAGACGTGGAGGACATCCACGGCCTGGTGGACGACTCGCGGGGCATGATCACCCTCAGCAAGCGGAAAGCCGAAAAGATCGAGGCCTGGTTGAAGGTCATGGAGACGGTCCACGAAGGCGACGTGGTGACCGGGGTGGCCACGCGAAAGATCAAGGGCGGGCTGTTGGTCGATATCGGGGTCAACGTCTTCCTGCCCGCCAGCCAGGTCGACGTGCGGCGTCCGGCCGACATCGGCGACTACATCGGACGGACCATCCAGTGCCTGGTGCTGAAGATCGACGAAGCCCGGCGAAACATCGTGGTCAGCCGCCGGGCGTTGATCGAGTCGGAGCGGGCCGAGAAGAAGGCCCAACTGCTGGCCGAGCTCGAAGTCGGCCAGCGCCGCAAGGGGGTGGTCAAGAACATCGCCGAGTTCGGGGCGTTTGTGGACCTGGGCGGCATCGACGGGCTGCTGCACATCACCGACATGAGTTGGGGCCGCATCAATCATCCCTCGGAGATGCTGTCCATCGACCAGGAGATTGAGGTGCAGATCTTGCACATCGACCACGAAAAGGAAAAGATCGCCCTGGGCCTCAAGCAGCGCACGCCCAGTCCGTGGGAGTCGGTCGAGAGCAAGTATCCCATCGGCGCCCGCGTCAAGGGGAAAGTGGTCAACGTGATGAGCTACGGGGCCTTCGTCAAGCTCGAAGAAGGCATCGAGGGCCTGGTGCACATCAGTGAAATGTCGTGGACCCGGCGGATCAGCCATCCCAGCGAACTGGTCCAGACCGACGACGAAATCGAAGTAGTCGTGTTGGGCATCAACAAGGAGAAGCAAGAGATCTCGCTGGGGATTAAACAAACCCAAGAGAACCCGTGGGATCGGGCCTCCGAGCGGTACCCCATTGGCAGCGTCGTCAAAGGCACCGTCCGCAACCTCACCAACTATGGGGCCTTTATCGAGATCGAGGAGGGGATTGACGGCCTGCTGCACGTCAGCGACATGTCGTGGACGCGGAAGATCAGCCACCCCAACGAAATGGTCGAAAAGGGCCAGGAATTGGAGTGCCGCGTGCTTTCGGTCGACCAGGAACGCCGCCGCATCGCCTTGGGCCTGAAGCAAATGACCGAAGACCCCTGGGCCACGGACATCCCCAGCAAGTACCAGCCGGGCCAGATCGTCCAGGGCCCGGTCACCAAGATCACCAATTTTGGCGTGTTCGTCGGACTGGAAAACGGCCTGGAAGGGCTGCTGCACATCTCCGAGCTGGCCGACCACAAGGTCGAAAATCCCGAAGAGGTGGTCAAGGTGGGCGAGGTGATCGAAGTCAAGGTCCTCCGCGTCGATCCCGACGAGCGGAAAATCGGCCTGTCGCGCAAGCGGGTGGAATGGGCCGAGGAGGCCGAGGCCCAAGGTGCCACTGGCGGCCGGCCAGAACGCCCGGCCGCCGTCGATGCTACCGAATTGAAAGGGGGGGTGGGCGAAAGCAGCGGCCCGCTGTTCAAGCACCCCGCTCGCGGCTCATCGCGCCGGCCCGAGTCTGTTCCGGCGGAAGAGCCGGCAGAACCGGAATAGTCGGCCGGCTGAAATGGCATACGGATGAAGGCGGCAGGCGGAAGGAAGCCAACCCGCATTCTGCCTTTTCCCTCTGCGTCCTTTGCATCCTCCGCGTCTATTAACAGTCGGTGCCGCTCTTAACGGCGTTGTCGCCCCCGCGCGGCGAGGTCGTTATTTTCGCTACCCTCCGAACGCCGCGCATTTCCGCTTCAGTTCGTCGCGCCGCGCTCGGGTTGCAGAAGCCCCATGATCCGCGCCGATAGTGTGTGTGGCTGATGGCCAGCACCCCGAGGAGAGTCCGCCCCGCTATGACCAAGATACCGCGCCGCCGCTTGACGCTCTCCGTGCAGTCTCCGCTGGAAACCTACCTCCGCGAGATCAACGAGACTTCGTTGCTTTCGGCCGAGGAAGAGCAACGCTTGGCCGTCGCCATCGGCAGCGGCGACATCCAGGCCCGCGACCGCATGGTCCGGGCCAATTTGCGGCTGGTGGTGAACATTGCCCGCGGCTACACCGGAAAAGGGCTGGGCTTGCAGGACCTGATCGAAGAGGGCAATCTCGGCCTGTTGCGGGCCGTGGAGGGGTTCGATCCGGCCATCGGCACCCGCTTCTCCACCTACGCCAGCTATTGGATCAAACAGTCGATCAAGCGGGCGCTGATCAATACCGCCAAGACCATCCGTATCCCGGCCTATATGGTGGAGCTGCTCTCGAAATGGCGGCGGGCCAGCGCCCGGCTGACCGAAGAGCTCGGCCGCACGCCCACCCCTGAAGAAATCGCCCGCGTCCTCGGCCTGCCCCGCAAAAAGCTGCCCATCATCAAGAAGGCGATCCGCATCTACAACCTGACGCCGCAGACCGACCAGGCCGAGGCGGGCTGGTCCTTAGGCGAGATGGTGCAGGACGAGCGGACCCGTACCCCCGAAGACGAGCTGGTCGAACACGACAACCTCAAGCACGTGATGGGCCAGTTGCAGACCATGGATCCCCGCGAGGCCACCGTGCTGCGGATGCGGTTCGGCTTGGAAGACAACGAGCCGCGGACGCTGAAGGAGATCGGCGAGGCACTCGGCCTGACGCGCGAACGCGTCCGTCAGATCGAGACCGAGGCCCTGGGCAAATTGGCCGACAGCCTGAACGGTCCGGCGGTGCTGGAGGAACTCGGGGTGGCGGAGTAAGAGGGATCCGGGATCCAATTTGCCGTCGCATACCCTGATGCCCCGCTCATCTGTGCCGCAGCGCTATCAAGGGGATGGTGAATTGACGCTGCCCGCCAGGATCATTATGCTGGACTGATGATCCGATTGGGGCCGTAGCTCAGTCGGGAGAGCGCCTGGTTTGCAACCAGGAGGTTGAGGGTTCGATCCCCTTCGGCTCCACAAGAGGCGACCCGTTGACAGCCCTTGTCAGCGGGTTGTTTTGTTTGACAGGGTAAGCACTTGCGGCAACGGTTTCGGTCGGCCGCGGCCTCCCGGCTTCGGCGGTCACTTTGTCCAGAATTGACCCCAATATGCACGTTTTGCCGGTAGTTGGTACAAGCACTGGTACAAGCGGCGAAGCGGTCATATCGTCGGTGCCCGTTGCCCTTACGTCGATTCGTGCCGAGTCAAATTGCCCATCTTTCGCCACGATCGGCAGCGCCGGTAGCGATTCGACGGCCCCGGCCACGTCCAAAAGCTTCGGATCGGTGTAGACGTTCATGGTGAGGTCGATTGTCGAGTGACGCATGGCGGCCTGTGCCGTCCGCGGTGCCACCCCGCACTTGCTCAAGAGCGTACCGAAAGTGTGGCGAAGGGCATGAACGTCTACCGTGCGGCCCCGTTCGTCCACCTTGGGGATCCCGGCAAGCCGCAAGTCACGATCCAAGATTCGCACCAGCCCGGCCGGCACGGTAAACAGCGGCGTATCGCGCGGCAACATCGGTCCAAAAACCTCCGTGGTGGACGGTGGCTTGATAGGCAAAGTAGTCAACGGCAGACAAGATTGCCCCTCTGACCCCGTAGAATCGCTCTGGTTGCGTTTTCGCCGTTCCTGGTCTTTCGGGTCGAATCGAACCGTAGGCGTGCGTCTGGCGGCTTCCTGAAAGGCCGTCGCCTTGTCGGCGAGCCATTGGTGAAGGTCGGCAGCAAGATCGCCCCGAAGCGGGATCGTCGATCCTTGGCGGTTCTTTTCGTCGGCCGCGTTCAAGATCAAGTGGGGCGTTTCGGCGTCAAGCACCACTTGCCCTACGGTGATGGAAGCCAATTCGCCCTTGCGAAGCCCGGTCAGCACCAGCGTCTTGTAGATCAAGGCCCGTTCCCGTCCCAAGGATTCCATCGCGGCGACCAGTTCCGGGTTCTTGGCGAGCCGTGCCCGTGCGCGATCCGTAGCGGTGTCGAGTTTGTCGACCATCAGCGGCAGCATTTTCCAGGTATCCCGCTTTCGCTTCGCCTGGTCCGTCGGCTTGCGGGCGGTCAGCCGGCCATACTCGGCAAGCGGCCGGCGGTATGCCACGTCAAGCAAGCGGCGAAGTTCGGTTTCGGTCAGCGCCCGGCGGGTCCGGCGGCGGTCGGCCTTTGCGTCGGCCCTTGGCACGGAGGCAAACGGATTGCTCAATAGACGGCGATTGCGGACACACCAGTTGCCGAACGTAACCCATGCTTCGCGGTAGGCATTGCGGGTGACGGCACCCATCCCGTCGGCTTGGCGAGCCGCAAGCCACTTTTCCAAGGCGGTCCCCGAAAGATCAGCCAGTCGGCCGAATCCGCACTCGCCGGCCAGCCGATTCAGCCGAGAGCGAACGTCGGCAATTTGCCGGCTTGTAACGCTCTTCGCTTTCTGGTGGTCGGCGTAGTCGGCGATATGGTCGGCCAGCGAGCGAGTCTGGTGGTCGATTACAGCGGCTTCGCTTACGGTGAGCACTTCGCCTTTGACCAGTTCGGCCCGGCGTTCCAGCTTGCCGAGAATTGAACGGGCGGCCGATTCGTCCCGGCAGCCTGTCGCCACCTTGCGGACGATCCCCGAGCCATCGCGGTACTTGGCGGTATAGGTGCCAGCTTCCACGGTGATGCGGTCCCCGGCGGCAGTGAGCGGTGCCGTTCGGGTCTTGTCCTTGGCGTCCTTCCACTCCGCAAGCCGCTTGCCCTTGCGGACGATGATCTTCGCCCCGGCCGGCAACGGCTTGGTGAAGGTTTCCTTGTAGACGGTGCCCATGATTTCGCCTTTCGGTTTGCCGGCGGCAAGCCGGTCACTTCGCCTTTCGTCTTCTACTTCGCTTCGCCAGTGTCGGCCGTGCCAGGTTTTCCGGCGTCGGTTCCGGCGGCACAGCGTCGGGGTCCGGCGTTAGCCGAAGCCCAAAGTATGCGGCGAGCTTGTCGGCCTTGTCGAGCCGAATCGACATATCGCCCCGAGCAAAGCGGCGAAGATTCGCGGCGTCAATCCCGGTCGCCTTGCCGATCCGGTAGATGGTCAGACCGCTTTGCCCCATTGCAGCCCGTAGTACGTCAGTTAACGTCGGTTGCGGTTTGCTCTTGCTCATAGACGCATTATTACACATATCGGCTTCCCTGTCAAGCGGCCTTCGGTCCCGACGACGTTTTTTTCTCTCTGGGTGTCCCCTTGTCCGCATCAAGCGGACACAAAGGGGACGCATTATGGTCCCTTATGGGATGAGGGAACCCCAGTTCCCCAGTGAACGCACGGAAAGTTCCCCAGTCCTGGTGAACCCCAGTTCCCTAGTGCCTTGGTGGTTTGGGTATCGGTACGACGCGGTATCGGGACGGCCCCCGATTGATACCGCCCTTGAATACTTGCACCAGCAGGTCGCGGCGGCGAAGTCGCCCCACGGCCTTCGCCACGGCCCGCTTGCTGCAACCGATCCGGGCTGCAATGCTTTCTTCGCTGGTGCAAGCGGTGCCATCCCTGGTGTCTCTGTAGAGTACCAGCCACGTCAGCGCCTCTACCTTGGACAAGCCGACCATGCCGGCGTCAACGAAAGCGTTCAAAACGGCGAAGCGGTCGCCCCAGCGGCGGCTCGGTTTTCCCTTCGCCTTTGTTGCGTTGCCCCGGTGTCGGTGGGGCGAGCCGTTGCCGTCAGCCTGGTGCATCGGCGGCAGCACGCTACAGCCTGGAAGGATCGGCGGTTCCGCGTTGGTGTGCATCAGGCAAACTCCCGAAACTCGTCAAACCCTTGGGGGCCGCCGGCATCATCGTCGGCCGGTGGCGTCCGATCCCACGCGGCCCGCAAAGCCGATTGCAGCTTGCCCCGCGATTTCCGCGCCTTGCCGGTTCGTTGGTCCCCGGCAACCTCGAATCGTTGGCATCGCCGGTTGAATTGCAGCACAAGGTCTTTTGCTTCCGTGTGTCTCGCTTTGAGGTGACGAAGCACAACCGTTTCATCTTCGTCGGGGACTAGAAGAAACGCATCATCGGCCCCAAACTCAAGTTCACTCGATTCGCGGAAACTGGCCAGCGTGAGGGCATCGCCCGAGTAGGTAGAACGGCCCTTGCTATCCTTGCCCCTCGACACTGCGGCCACCACGATCATGGCAACGTCGGCATCAGCGAATTGCCGTAGATAGTTCATGGTCGCATCCACCGATCCCCGCTTGTCCCCGTGGTCACCCGGCGGCGGGATTCGCTGAATATAGTCCAACACGATCAGGTCAGCCCGAAAGGCGTCGGCCGAAGCGGCGACGTTATCGAGGTTGTATGGCGGCTTGACGAAAGCCAGCCGGTCGGCCAGAGTTTCCAGCGTGTTTAGCCCCTGGTCCAAACGGTCGGCGTGTTCGACGGTGAAACGGCGGTAGCGAATGGTCGCCAGGTCGATCCCCGAAAGCCGGGCCAACTGCCGATCCAAGAGTACGGCCGGCGTCATTTCGATGTTGCACACCAACGCCCGCAAGGTGGGCGTCATCCGTAAGGCGTCCACCGCGGCTTGCATGGTGAAGGCGGTCTTGCCAGCCCCTGGTGCCCCGCCGATCAGCGTGACCAGCTTCGGGCCTACCTCGATTCGCGCCAGTTCGCCCGAGCCGATAGGGTAAAACACGGGTGGCGAGCCGGTATGTATATCTTCGCGCCAGCCCTCAAAGGCGTCGGCGGCGGTGACGAAGCTTGGCTTGGTTTCATTCATGATGTCGGCCCTCCCTGGTCATACCAGCGGCCCCAGCCGAGAAACCGGCCGCACTTCCGGCAATCCCGGCGCGTCCGGCCTTCGCTAAGGGGCAACTCGACATACTCGGTCGAACCGCACTTGCACGGCTTGTCGAGCGTCCCCGAGCCGACGGCCCCCGGCGGCAGCGGGATCAGCGCCGGCGGCAAGGGCGGCAGCACGGCCGACACGGGTTCGCCCTGGTCGATCTTCGGCGGCGGCGGCAACAAAGGCGAAGGGACAGCCGCAAGCCCGCACTCGATTTGCCGGCGAACGTCTTTCGGCAATAGGCCCGAATCGAGAGCGGATTCTTCCAGCAAGGCCACGGCCAGCGCCGGCGGACAATGAAAATCGGCAAGGTTGGCGGCGGCAGAGAATAGCAGCCGGTGACGGTCGCCCGCGGCCGCGCCCTCTCGAATGAAGGCGAGCGTACCACGATTCAGCGCGGGGGCGTCGGAAAACTCACGTTGACCAACGGCAGCACGGCGAGCGGCTTTCACTTCGCCTTGTCTTGCTGCCTCGGTCATGGCGGTTTGCCAGTCGGCGACGGCTTGCGGATTCGTTGTGGGCGTCGGCGGTACGTCGAACGGCGTCGGCGTCTTGGCAAGTTCAACAATCTTTTCCAGCGGCAGCCCGGTCAGTTCATCATGCGACAACTGCCGCTTGTGCAATCCGGTCTTCGGGTGGCGAGAGTTGGGGGCACGGAAGGCCCTCACCTTGTCGTACACGCCTGCGTCGATTATCACCGCGGCCATTATGGCGACATTCTCTGCGAACCGCCTGCAAACCATGTGGAACGTGGCCGACGGTTCCGGTGACCAAAGCGCGGTTGGCAGCCCCAAGTGAAAGCCCTTGGAGCCGGAGAAGAAAATCAAGAGGGCATCCGGCGACAAGGCGAAGCGTTCGACCAGGAACGAAGTCAACTTTACGGCATCACTGTGTGCCGTTTCGAGATGCTCATTGTCGAGGTCGAACCACAACCAGGGTGACCAGCACGGCCCCGAGTATTTTGCCGTTGAGCCGGTTTCCTCCAGTTGACGGCGGAAGTCTTCGCCAAACTGGAAGGCCGACAAGTAGGCTTCGCGGTGTACTTCTGCCCGACCGTCGCAAGTAGCATAGCCCGAGAAGGCGGCAACGGCATCTACCAGCCAGCGCGGATCCCACAACGCCCCAACTATCCGAAAGCCGAAAACCAAGTCCTTCATCATAGTGTCGGCCTCCGTCGTCGCGGCGGCCGGAAAGCCGGCGGCAGAGAGTATCGCATCCGACGCTGGTAACGCCATTGCCACAGCTTCCCGTAGCCGAAGCGTTCAAGGTCTTCAATCGCCGCCCCCTCTTTCGCCAGACGGACGGCCTCCAAGAAGCCCTGGCATCGCCCGCGTCGGTACGCTTGCTCGACGGCCGGCGGCATCGCATTCCATTCCGCAGAATCCGTCGGAATACAATCGGGCAGCGATCGCTGTTTTGGAACGAAGTCGGTGGTCACCAGAGCCCTCCTACCGCGTCGTGCGGCGGTGCGGGGGAATCGGCGGGTGCGAATGGGTCTTTTTCCGGTTCGTCGATCCCGAGGACGACGAAGGTCTTCACCTTGTTGCCCTCATTGCCGTCGTCGTCGCGGTGAATCACGAGCCTTGCCTTGACGCGGATTCCCGGCGGCAATGCCCGTTCCAATTGCTCAATTGCCGTCACTCCGAGCTTGGCAAGGTCCCTCTTCGCCATCGGCAGAGCGGCCGGCGTCAACCAAACATCATGCCAGAATTGCCGACCCTGGTAGTCGCCCTCCAACACGCGAAAAGTGAGCTTGTAACCGGCGGTGCCCTTCATCTTGCTGGTGAACAATTCCCCGCCGACGATCCGAGCAATGTACTCGCCCGACGGCAGCGGCGCGAAGTCTTCGGCGGCTTTGGTTTCTCCCCAAGCACGGGATAGGCTTTCGCGGTCGGAATTGTGTAGAATGTCTGAGAGAGATTTCCTTTGCATGGAAGCATCCTTCGTGAGTCAAACAACGCCGGCGGCTGGCCCCGTCGGCGTTGCGGTTTTTTGTGAGTCGAACAGAACACCTTGTCGCTTGCCGTCACCCTGGCCATCGTCAACCAAGTCCGGCAAGTCGGGATGATTCCGAAGCCAGCGTTCGGCGGCTTCGCGGTCGGCAAGTGTCCAAACAGATACCGGGCGAGCGTGGGCCATCGGCCGACACGTCGGAGCGTACCCGGCGCGGCGGATGATCCCGGCCCGGACCAGTGCCAACGGCACGGCCCCAAGGCATACCGGGTCGATACCGGCAGGGAGGTCCAGCCCGTCACGCACGTCGTCCGCGGTCGCCTCCCCCGTGCCGAGTAGCGCAACCAGCAAAGCGCGACGGCCACGTAACACGTAGAAGTCCCGGCGGTGGGCCAACATGGCGAGCGCAGCGGCCTTGCGGCGTTCGCCGTCAGCCCTGTCGCAATCACACGGCGCGAAATCTTCTCGCAATTCATTGCCGTGTCCCCTTGATTTGACGAACCGCGGGGCAGCCCTGGTCGATCCAGTCACGGATGGCGGCAGCGGACCAGCGGACCAGCGAGCCGAGCCGGACGGGCGCCGGCATCCGGCCTGAATCACTCAACCTGTAGACGTGCCGTTGAGAACAGCCGAGCATTTCGGCGACGGCTTGCACGTCGAGAAGCTTGGCCGAAGCGTCGGCCGGCGAAAAAACAGTGGTCATTGTGACGACTCCCGTAGTGAAGGATTCTCGGCAAGCCCTTTGCTTGCCTGTCTACGGGAATCATGGCAATACAAGACCTATGCGCCCAATCGTCGAAACCGTCGAATCGACGGTTTTTTCGACGGTTTCGGGCGAGATTCATTTTGCCAGAAGCGTCGATCGCAGATACCAGGGGTGGGCGTGTGGTGTGCCTTCCCGGCGCCACACCCGGCCGTCCTTGTCACGTCCAAGAGTGCCGGCAGCGTTTTTGACACCCGAAAGCCGATAGTCAGCAAGCGTCCGGGTTTCCACCCCTTCGATTTGGGCAGCCCGTTTGTTCCTGACCCACTTGCCCGATTCTCGATCAAGCGGCGGGGTGGCAGCTTCAAGAGCGCTGATTTCCTTGTCGGTATCGGCCCCGCCTCTCCCTTCGCCTTGCTTCGCTTCGCCGGCTAACGGTGTTGTGGCGTTTAGAAGGATTCTTGTGGTCTCCACAATTTGTTGGAACTCGTTGCAAGCCGAGTCCCAATCAAACTGTTGTCTTTCATGCCAAGGTATGCCGCCGTCGGCTGCCAAGCCGTCGGATCGCACCAAACGAAGTCTTTTCGCCAGGTTAGGTAGCTCTCTTTCAACGGCAGCCACCAAATCTTGAAGGACATCCCACCCATTGCCGCACGCCTGTGATGCGTCGGCCAAATCCGCCTCTCTGGCCTGCCTTTGCGAAGACGTTGAAGCTGCCAAGGCCTCTTTGACAAGGCGGTATCGCTCCGAGTCTTTCGAGTAAGAGAGATAGAGCAAGTCCGCCGCAGCTTTGATTCTGGCGAGCGATTGCCCTTCGGGCATCCGGTTATCGAGAAGAGAAACCATGCGTTCGCCTTTCGTTGGATCGGGTCGGCCCGAGCCGGTGGCGAGAAAGGCGAATAACGCGCCGACCGGCCCAAACCGCTTGGCCGGTGGCTGGGCGACCATCCCGACGTTTCAGCCATTATACCGCGTTTGACCGCGTTCTAGGCAGCCGGATTGCGCAGCAACTCCATGACGGCCGATTCGCCACGCTCCGCCCGGCCGCGGGTCTTGGGCGTCAACTTTAGTTCGCCTGACCACTGCCGTAACTGCCTTTGTGCCGCCCCTGCAATGGCGATGTAGGGGTTGGCGGTGCCATCGACTACCGCCCCCTGTTCCGTCACCTTCGCCTCCGCGCCCGTCCAGCGGCTCCACGCGGAACAGTAGGCAGCCAAGGCATCTAAGGTGCCCTGGTCGGCGTCGCCGTGGGCCTGAAGGACCGGCAGCACTTCGGCCCACTTCCGCCGGCCCTGGTCGTCAAGATGTTCGGGTACGTTCATGCGCTCTCACAGTCCCTTTCTCGGCTTTGAGGTGCCGCGGCCCCCGGCGGGCAAAATGCCGCCAGTACGGCCCGGTGTTCGTCGGTGGCCCAGTCGGCAGCGTCCAGGGCGGCAGTCAAGGCGTCGACGTCGACCGGATCGCCCACCCGCCTCCGAAGCCGGATGGCGATTTCCACGCCCTTGGGCGTCGGCCGGAAGTGCATGACCCGGCCGTCCACTCCGTACCGCCGAAATGGTCCAATCAGCCCCAGTTGCTCAAGATGGCGACGCCCACGGCCAAGCCGCTGTTGGTCGGCGTGGCTCAAATCCGAAAACCACCTGCTCGGGGTGTATTTGATGCCTTTGTAACAAAGGCTGCGCGCGCGATGCTTCCCGGCGCGGATCGCCTTCCCCCAGCGCTCAAGGCGCCCCAGGGCCAACAGAAGGATCGTGCTTTCAGGGTCGCTAACCATTTTTTTTGCTGTGTGAGTGAGCGCGTAAACTCGATCTATATTCCCGACTGCGGCCAACCAGGACTACGGCGACGGTCAAAACTAAGGACCCGAAAGCCGGGGGGGGCGTCCGCACGTGCCATCAAACATCCCCCCGCTGTGCGGTGAGCAAGGCGGCAAGCCGTTCCTGGTCGACCGGCGAGAGAGTCAACAGGGCGGCGGCAAGTTTGGCCAGCGGGTCGCCCTGGTCGGCCGCGGCGGTCCCTTCGCCTTGCTCTCGCTTGCCGATGTCGGCGGCATCGGCGTTCGCGTTTTCGCCTTCGCTGGTACAAGCACAGGTACAAGCGGCCGAAGGCGTCGGCGCAAGTCCTTTGCCACTACCACTTGCAACCGACGACCCACGGGTTTGCAACCAGGAGGTTGAGGGTTCGATCCCCTTCGGCTCCACAAGATGTGACCCGTTGACAGCCGTTGTCAGCGGGTCTTTTCTTTTGACCAGACAAGCACTTGCGGCAACGGTTTCAGTCCCACGCGGCTTCCCGGCCTCGGCGGTCACTTTGTCCAGAATTGACCCCAGCATGTCTTCGCGCCAGCCCTCGAAGGCGTCGGCCGCGTCGGTATAATTGTTTTTAGGGTCAGGCATATAGTCCATCCATCGTAAAGTCGAATTCGATGAACGCCGAACAAGTTCGGGAATGTCTCAAGGCCCAGCCGTTTGAACCCTTCGAGGTTCGATTGTCCAACGGCGACGTCCATCAGGTCCGGCATCCCGAATTCGCAATGTTGTTGAAGAATACTCTCATCATCGGCTATCCCGATCCCGACAGGGCCGTTCATATTGGGCTAATCCACATCAACAGCATTCAAGCATTACAGAGTGTGTGACTGGCAGTCCCCTTGTCGGATTCGCGAAACCATCCGGCCGGTTGCCGGACTACTCGACCGTCGTCGTCACGTCGATCGATGCTTTTGCGTCGCCGGCCGGCATGGCGACCACCTCTTGGGCCAGGTGCCGATAGTCCCCGGCCCCGTTGGAGTCCGGGGCGTACTGGAAGATCGACTGGCCGAAGCTGGGGGCCTCCGCCAAACGAATGTTTCGGCGGATGCGGGTCTGGAAGACTTCCGCGGCGGCCCAGGGGGTCGCTTGTCCGCGGGCGTTGGCAAAGAACTTCTCGACATCCTGCCCCACCTCGACGGCCAGCCGCGTGCCGGCATCGAACATGCAAAGGACAACCCCGCTGAGACGCAGTCGGTCGTTCAGCCGCCCGGTCACCAGGTCAATGGTCTCCAGCAGTTTGCTCAGGCCGTGCAAGGCGAGGAAATGCGGCTGCAAGGGGATGAATACCTCGCGGACCGCCGCCAAGGCGTTGAGGGTGAGGATGCCCAGCGACGGCGGGCAGTCGATGAAGAGGTAATCGACCGCCGGCGGATCGTCGCGGAGCTTGTCGCGAAGGATGATCTCGCGGCCGATCACCCCGACCAGCTCAAGTTCCGCCGCCGCCAGGTCCAGACTCGAGTTGACCAGCCAGAGATTCTCGGACACCGGGCGCATCACCTCGCCGAGCCGGGTCTTGGCGGTCAAGACATTGTAGATCGAAAGTTCTTCCGGCTGCGGCTCGACGCCCAGATGCAGGGTGGCATGCGCCTGCGGATCGAGGTCCACCAGCGCCACCCGCTGCCCAACAGCGGCCAGGGCGGCGCTGAGGTTCACCGCGGTGGTTGTTTTCCCCACCCCGCCTTTCTGGTTCATGATGGCGATGGAACGCATGGCAGGAGACGGGGATCAGGGGTCAGAGGTCAGGGATGAGAGATGAGAGATTGGGATGCGCGACACATCTGCGGGCCAAAGCCTTTAATCCCTCCCGCTGATCCCTGATCCCTCATCCTTAGTGCTCCAGCTTGCGAGTTGCGGGTCGCGGCCTAGGTGGTCAGCGAACGGTGGAAGTGGACGTGCCGCCAGACGCCGTCGCGACGGTGCCAGATGCGGGTTTCCTCGCTTCGGTAAGTGGCCGGCTTGCCAGCCTCATCGACCCGCTGCGAGAGCCGCACGTAGGAAACCACCGCCACGTTGTCCAACAGTCGGACGTGCGGGGCGCAGACGGTGGTGTTGTGCGGGTCGGAAGCCCCGCCGAGGTTGAAGTAGAACTTGTGGAACGCCATCCCGGAAACCAACTGCCCGCGACTCTCGGGCTCGAAGGCGGTCAGTGTCGGGTCGCAAAGCTCGGCGTAGGTCTTCCAATCGCCTTCGGCGATGCTTTTCAGAAGCTGCTCGTTGCAGGCGAGCACCTCTTGGACAGCGGCCTCGCCGTCTTGTGGCGAAGTGGACATTTGTACGACTCCTTTACGTTGGCTAGTGGACCGCCACACCCTACACGGTTCGCTTGGTTAAGGACTAGGGCGTCGATGTGCCATGCGCGCTCACAGGGGCAGGACTCGCGCTCGGTTCTTTGCCGGCTCAACGACCACCAATGCTCCGGCGACTAACTCGACCTCGTATTGCTTAAGCGCCGCCAGCACCATCGGCCCTAGGTGTTCTGACAACGATGGACAAATTCATGTCCACGACGATCCGCACGCTCATCCGCGCAAAGTTCATAGCGACTCCTTCACTAACCGTTCACGGGCCGGGGACTGGCTCATTTTTCAGCCCTGGGCGCCATGCCGAGCATGGTCGGGCTGAAAAATGTGCCTGTCCCGGTGCGGCCGCAAATAGCAGCATCGTAGTATACCTGAAGGGCCGTACTAGCGAAACAACCCCAGTTGGATCAGTTTTTCCCGGCACTCGTCGCGCTCGCGGCAGCGCTCCAGGCCGGCCCAGGCGGGATCGCCGGCAGCCAAGAATTGCTCTTCGCTGGCCGGCAACTGCCCGGCAGCGGCCAATCGCCTCACCACCTCGCGATCCAGGCGGCTCAAGTGCAATCCTT
>JAJYGU010000377.1 GCA_021784975.1 Planctomycetota bacterium | reverse complement strand
TTTGCCCGCGCGATCTGCATGGCCAGCTCGCTGGACGATCCTTTCGCCACTCGCTCCATTGGCCGGTCGGCGCGGACCATGTGCGAGGGCGAGCTGCGGCAGGTGCAGAGCCGCGGCAACTACGACCTGACGGAGGCGGACTACGTGCAGATTATCGCCGGTAAGACGGCCGCCCTGACCTCATGTTGCTGCCAGGTGGGGGCCCATTACGCCGGCGCCGCTCCCGAGGTCCGCGAGACGCTGGCCCGTTATGGGCACGACCTGGGCGTTGCCTTCCAGATCGCCGACGACATCCTGGACCTTTCCGGCGACGAGGCCACCGCCGGCAAGTCGCTAGGGACCGATCTGCTGAAGCAAAAGGCCACTTTGCCGTTGATCCGCCTGCTGGAAGTGATTGATCCGCCCCAGCGGCAAGAGTTGGTCTCGCTTCTCGCCAGTTCCGACAACCATCAGCGCGAGACGCTGCGACCCTGGTTCGAGCGGTTTGATGCGATCGGCTACGCCCGGCAGAAGGCCCAGTGCTACACTCGGCGGGCGGTCACGGAGTTGTCTTCGCTCGCCGCCACGCCGGCCAAGGAGTCGCTGGTCGGGCTGACCAGCTTCGTGGTTACCCGCTGCCAGTAGCCCGACCGACCAACATGGTGGGCTCGTTGCGCTCGACCCGCCCTGCCATGTGTCCGTAAGGATGGGTCGAGCGCAGCGAGGCCCACCAATTGTCCGACGAGACTCGGCTGCTGCACATCGAGCCTGGGGCGCGGCACGCCTCGGCGGACATCTTTTCCCAGCTCTTTGGGCAACGGCCGGCCATGATCGTGGCCGATGCCAACACCTTTGCCGCCGCCGGCCGTGACGTGGGCGACAGCTTCCGCCGCCGCATGCAGCCGTGCCTTGGGCCGTTTGTATTTGCCGAAGACGACCTGCGAGCCGAATACCGGCACGTCGAGGAAATCGAGCGGCGGCTGCGGGAAACCGACGCGATCGCGGTTGCCGTCGGCGCCGGCACGATCAACGACCTCAGCAAGCTGGCCGCGCACCATCTTGACCGGCCGTACATGGTGGTGGCTACGGCCGCTTCGATGGACGGCTATAGCGCCTTTGGAGCCTCGATGCTGCGCGACGGCGTGAAACAAACCCTTCCGTGCCCGGCCCCGGCCGCCATTGTGGCTGATTTGCAGGTGATCGAGGCAGCTCCGGCGGAATTGAACGCGGCGGGCTATGCCGACCTGCTGGCGAAGGTTATCGCGGGCGCCGATTGGCTGCTGGCCGACGCCCTACGTGTGGAATCGATTCATTCGGAAGCGTGGGACATGGTGCAGCCTGGGCTGCGCGAGCAACTGGCCGATCCGGCTGGCGTTCGTAGCGGCCGGGGCGATGCGATTCGCGGCTTGCTTCTTGGATTGCTTGCCAGCGGGCTGGCCATGCAACGCTGCCAGTCGAGCCGCCCTGCCTCCGGCGCTGAACACCAATTCAGCCATCTTTGGGATACGCAGGGCCACACCCATCAGGGCAGAACCCCGTTGCACGGGTTCAAGGTGGCTGTCGGCACGCTGGCTGCGGCGGCGCTCTATGAGCAGATATTGTCTCTTCGGTTGGAGGATCTCGATGGGGAAGAGAGCTGCGCGGCGTGGCCTCGCTGGGAGAGTGTGCAGTCCGACATCGCACGCCGATGCGACCGTCCCGAGTTGATCGCCTTGGCGCTGCGGGAGACCCAAGCCAAGTACGTTGACGCCGATCAACTGCGGCTGCGGCTGAAACGGCTCCGCGACGCCTGGCCGTCGCTCCGCCAGCGGCTGCAAAGCCAGTTGATGCCGTGGGACGAGCTCCGTGATCGCCTTCGCGCGGCCGGCTGCCCTACACATCCGGAAGAGATTGGCATCTCGTCGGCGCGACTCCGCGACAGCCATCTGCCGGCCTACTACATCCGCCGGCGGTTCACCGTGCTCGACCTGGCGGCGCAAACCGGCCTGTTCGAAGAGTTGCTGGAACGGATGTTCGGTCCGGAAGGCAGGTGGCCGCATCAGGGAGGTACGGCAGCGTAATGAAAGGGTCTGCCATCGCGCGCCGTCGATCAGGCAGTCGACGACCCGCCGTTCTTCGCACCCTCGGCCGCCCTGCCTGAGAACCCCAAGATGCGCCGTACTTCGGCCGGGCTGGTCAGTCCGTTCTCCACTGCTCGGCACGCCCCTTGCCAGCGGCTGGTCATGCCGGCCAGAGCGGCAATCCGCTCCAAGGTGGAGGTGTCGGCCCGGTCGAGCACGGCCTTTGCCAACTGGGAACGGTTCGCTTCGTCGGATCGGTGGCTCGCCGCGATGCCGGCCTTCCACGAGAGCATCTCCACCAGCAGAAAACGGCCTTGATAACCGGTTCCATGGCACGACGGGCAACCAACCGGCGCCATGACGCGCCCGACCGGCAAGCCTAGCCGGGCGTCCGGATCATCGTTGGGCCGCGCGCAGCCGCACAGCCGCCGCAGCAGCCGCTGGTTGACGATCGCCAGGACGCCGCTGCGGAGGACGTAGGGCTCGATGGCCATGTCCAGCAGCCGGCCGATGGTTTCGGCCGCGCTGCCGGCGTGAAAAGTGGTTAAGAGGAGATGCCCGGTCAGCGATGCTTGCAGGGCGGCTTCCGCGGTCGGGCGGTCGCGAATCTCGCCGACCATAATCACTTCGGGATCCTGCCGCATCAGGCTCCGCAGACCGTGGGACAAATCCACGCCCGCCGTCGGATTGACTTGCGCTTGGGCGACGCCCGGCACCGCCACTTCAATCGGGTCCTCGATGGAAACCAGGCTCCGGGCCCCCTGGGCCCGTTGGGCCATTTCCCGCAGGCAGGCGTAGACGGTCGTGGTCTTGCCGCTGCCTGCCGGGCCGGAAACCAGGATAGCCCCCGAAGTCTCGTCCAACCCGCGGCGGAGGCCCTCGAGCACGTCGGCGGGCATGGCCAGGTCGTCGAGCCGCTGGTACTGGCGGCCCCGGCCGAACAGCCGCACCACGGCCCGCTCGCCGTAGAGCGTGGGGAAGGTGGCCACCCGCATCTCCACCTCGCCGTCGGCCGCGCGAAGGCGGCCTTCCTGGGGCCGATCGGTCTGGTAGGTCAGCAGTTGCGCCTGGACTTTCAGCCGGGCAAGGATATTGGCCGCCAGCTTGGCGGGGAAGCACGCCGCCGGCAGCAAGACGCCGTCGACGCGAAACTTCAGTTCCAGGCCGTCGGCGGTAGGCTGCAGATGGAGGTCGCTGGCCCCGAGGGCTCGGCCGGCGGCCAACATGCCGTCCACCGCCCGCGTGGCATATTGCGGGTCGCTCGGGTCGAGCCCGACAAGCTCCGCCTCCAGACGCTCTTTCAGCCGGTGTTGCATGGGCTCAGTATTCTTCGCAGAAAAGTGGCACGGCCATCCTGGCCGCGTCCCAACTGCACGAGCGCCATTCTACCACCGACCGGCAGTGGTTCCAAGTTGGACGGACGACGGTTACAATCGTGGGAAACTCGGGCGAAGGGCAGCATCGATGGGCATGTTTGATACCGCCGGCCCCGCCGCAGGGCAGGAAAAGCGGAAACCGGGCACGCTTAAGAAACTCGATCGCATGAAGCAGGCCCTGCGCCACCAGGAGCCGGATCGGGTGCCGATCAGCGATTTCTTCTGGGGCGGGTTCACGCGCCGCTGGCGGGCCGAGCTCGGCTTGCCCGAGGACGCCAACCCCTATTACCATTACGACCTCGACTGGATCTGCACGGTGCCCAACATGGACCCCTGGATCCGCCCATTCGAGACCCTCAAGGAAACCGGCGACGAAGTGGTGGTGAAAACCGGTTTCGGGGCGGTGATGCGCAAGGTGTTCCAGTGTCCCATGCCGGAGTTTGTCGGCTGGGAGATCGACACGCTCGAGAAGCTGGAGGCGGCCGAGTTCGACGACCCCTACGACCGCCGCCGCTATTGGTCGGCCGGCGACAATCAGATCGCCGGGGTGGGCGACGGTTTTGAGCGCAACTCGCCGCCTTGGATCGACACGGTCCGCTCGCTATGGCCCGACTTTCCAGTCTACGGCAGCATGATCGAGTGCGCCGAGTGCATGACCCGGCTCATCGGGCCCCAGAACCACATGCTGTGGATGGCGCTCGAGCCGGAGCGGATGGCGGCGGTGCTGAACCGGGTCGGGCAATTCTACCTGGATTGCACCAAGGCGGCCATTGACCTGGCCGGCCGGTGGCTGGACGGTTTCGTGATCTGGGGCGACGTGGCCTATAAACGCGGCACCTTTATGCACCCCGACTACTGGCGGCGGCACTACAAGCCTTGGGTCCGGGCGATGGCCGATTACGCCCACGCCAAGGGCCTGGATGTAATCTACCACGGCTGTGGGAACATCGCCGCCATCTTCCAGGACTATATCGACATTGGGATCGACGCCCTCAATCCGCTGGAGGTGAAGGCCGGCTTGGACGTGGTCGACCTGCGGCGACGCTACGGCCATCAGATCGCCTTCTGCGGCAATAGCGATATCCAGGTCTGGGAGAAGGGAAACCACCAGGCCCTCCGCCGCGAGGTGCTCCGCAAGCTCAATGCAGCGAGAGGCGGCGGCCTGATCTTTCAGTCGGACCACTCGGTCTCCAGTTCGGTGTCCGG
>JAJYGU010000262.1 GCA_021784975.1 Planctomycetota bacterium | reverse complement strand
AGCTTGTTGCCTTTCAGCTCGTGCAGGCTGTCGCGGTAGTCCTTTAGTCGCTTGGAGTTGAAAAGGCGTTGGAAGCCGCGGGAGGCGATGGCCTCGTCCAGCAGGCCGTCGAAATACTGCTCCGAGTAGATCGCGCCGCAAGGGACGCCCTCGGCATTGAGCGCCGCGACGAACTTGGCGTACGGCAATCCGTGGAATTCCTCGGTTTACCATTCCGCCACCAATTCCTGCCGCACCCAGCCGCGAGCCGAAATTGACACCCCACCGACCGGCAGGCTACACTGGTGCTTTTGCACCGAGCCCGATGCGTGTCGCGATATGCCGCTGAGCCAAGCCGAGCCTGTGAGAACCGCCGAAGCCCGGCTCGACGTCCAACTGGGCCGCTTGCGGCTGGCCAATCCAATCATGGTCGCCTCCGGCACCTTCGGCTACGCCCGCGAAATGGCCGGCCTGGTGGATCTCTCCCGGCTGGGGGCCATCCTTCCCAAGACGATTACTCGGCAGCCGCGGCCGGGCAATCCCCCGCCGCGAACCATCGAGACTGCCGCCGGCATGCTCAACTCGATCGGCCTGGACAACGACGGCCTCGAGGCCTTCGTGGAGCGGCAGTTGCCCTACCTGGCGTCGCTGAAGACGACGATCGTGGTCAGCATCGCCGGCGAGAGCTGCGAAGAGTTCGTGGAGATGGCGGCCCGGCTTGAGGGCGTGCCGGGGATCGATGCCTTGGAATTGAACATGTCGTGTCCGAACGTGAGCCACGGAGTGGACTTTGCCACCGATCCGCGGCTCTGCGAGCGCGTGGTGAGCGGCGTCCGCAAGGCGTGTTCGTACCCGATTCTCGCCAAGCTGACGCCCAATGTGACGGACGTAACCGTCATTGCCCGCGCCGCCGAGGCCGGCGGGGCCGACGCCCTGTCGCTGATCAACACCTGCCTGGGGATGGCCGTCCATTGGCGCCGCCGCCGGCCGGTGCTGGGCAACGTGCTGGGCGGGCTGAGCGGGCCGGCCATCAAGCCGATCGCCCTGCGGATCGTGTACCAGGTGGCCAAGGCAGTGAAGATTCCGCTGGTCGGCATCGGCGGCATCGCCGGCATCGACGACGTGATGGAGTTCCTCATCACCGGCGCCACCGCGGTGCAAGTCGGCACCGCCAATTTCTACAACCCCACCGTGTGCACGCGAATCCTCGACGCCTTGCCGGCCGCCTTGGGCGAACTGGGCATGCGTAGTGTCGCTGATGTCGTAGGCACGCTCGACGCGGATCCCTCTCCGCTGCACCGTGATTGAGAAATGCAATATGAAAAATGGAGCCGTGGAAGAACCTCAACACCAGCGTCTAATCCCTAATCCCTGATCTCGAGTCCCTAATCCCCAATCCCTTGCTTATGCGTGTTCTCTCCGGCATTCAACCCACGGGCAGATTTCACTGGGGCAACTACTTCGGCGCCATCCGGCAGTATATCGATCTGCAAGGGCAGCCGGAGAATGCCTTCTACTTCATCGCCAATCTGCACGCCTTGACGACCGTCCGCGATCCGCAACGTTTGCAGCAAAACACGCTCGACGCGGCCATTGATCTCTTGGCTCTGGGGCTCGACCCGAATCGGGCCACCTTGTTCCTCCAATCCGACGTGCCCGAGGTCTCCGAACTGTGCTGGCTGCTGATGACCGGGGCGCCGATGGGCTTGCTGGAGCGGTGCCACGCCTACAAGGACAAGAAGGCCAAGGGCCTCACCGCGGACGCGGGGCTGTTCGCCTATCCGGTGCTGATGGCCGCTGACATCCTGATCTATGACTCCACCACCGTGCCGGTGGGCGAGGATCAGGTGCAGCACATTGAGGTCTGCCGCGACCTGGCGGCCGCCTTCAACCATGAGTTTGGCGAGGCCTTCGTGTTGCCCAAGGCAAAAGTGCTCGACACCTCGGCCCGCGTGCCCGGCATCGACGGCGAGAAGATGTCGAAGAGCTATGGAAATACGCTCGAGGTCTTCGAGGAGCCCAAGACGCTCCGCAAACAGATCATGCGGATCGTCACGGACTCCCGCCCGATGGAGCAGCCGAAAGAGCCGGGCACCGACCACTTGTTCCAACTCTACAGCCTGTTCGCCGACGACGCCCAGCGAGAGGCCCTGGCGGCCACCTATCGCCGCGGCGGGTTCGGCTACGGCGAGGTCAAAAAGGCCCTGGCCGACCTGGCGGTTGATTACTTTGCCGAAGCCCGCGGCCGCCGCGCGGAGTTCGAGGCTCATCCCGAGCAAGTGCGCGATATTCTGGCTGCCGGCGCCGCCCGCGCCCGCCCAAAGGCCGCCGAAGTGCTGCTCCGCGCCCAGCGGGCCTGCGGGTTGAAGAACTGAGCCAATGTGACGAGCCCTACCAGGCTCCTCGCGGCGGGTTCTTGGTCCACAACTCGTCGTTTTTCCAATTCTGTTAAGGGACCAAACGGCAAGACGAGACCGGACCGGAAAAAGCATCCTGCCACGAGAACCGCGACAACGCCAAGACGCTGTTTCTTCGCGGTCTCATTCGGGCTCGATGCTCACCAGGGCGTAGACTTCGAGTTTGGGCACTAGGACGCGGACGCGATTGCCGGCCTGTTCAAAGGGCAGTGGCCGCCGCTGGGGTGACTCGGGCGAGAGCAGGGCGACTTGCCGCACCTTCCACGCTTGCGGCACGCAGACTTGCAGCTTGACGTCGCTTGCCGGGGAGCTTGGCTTGTAGTTCACCAGGTGCACGAGTCGCCGCTTCGGCTTAGTCTGTTCACACAATTCCGTCGTAACATAGTTCGGCGCTGCAACGCGCACGGATGGCGCTCGACCACATGCAGTGGAGATCGCGATTAGCAACTCTGCCGCGCTTAGCTTGGGATCGACCTTGACGGCGCGTTGCTCCTCGAGGGCCTGAAACGGATTGCCGTCGCGCGGCTGCATGTCTTCGTCGTACATGCCGCTTTTCTCCGCATAGATCAAGCCGCCGCCGCGCTTCACGTAGTCGCCGATCAGCGGTTTATACCCTGATCGCCATCGCCTTTTTCGTGTTCAACCAGGGAACCATGCTCAAGGGGGCGGGCAAGGTCATTTCGGTGGCCACCGGCGGGCAGATCGTCTCGCCCAACGGGGTCGTCCTGGTCATGGCGACGGCGTTTATCTGCTACAGCCTCTTTGGCGGCCTCGTGGCCTCGGCCTACACCGACCTGATCCAGGGATTTCTCATTATCGCACTCTCGTTCATGGTCATTCCGGCGGGCCTGGCGGCGGTGGGCGGCTTTTCGGGCATGCGGGCCCGCCTGCCCGCCAACTTCTTCGATCTCTACAACCAGCACAGCGGCATCAACGGCTTCATGATCGCCATGCTGGCCTTGAACGGCCTGGTGGGCATTACCGCCCAGCCGCACATGTTGAGCATGTGCGCCACCGGCCGGACGGAGCGCGGCGGACGGGTGGGCATGACCTACGGTTCGATGGTCAAGCGGTTCTGCACCGTCGGTTGGGCGCTCACCGGCTTGATCGTGGCCGCCTTGGTGTTGAAGCTGGGGACCTCGCTCCACGATCCGGAAGAAGCCTTCGGCTACGCCTGCCTGCACTGCCTGGGACCGGGACTGGTCGGGCTTATGGTGGCCTGTATCCTGGCGGCCAATATGTCGGCCTGCGCCAATTTCCTTGGTCCTGTTAGACTTGCCCGGCTGGCTCACCGCTGGGCGCTGGCGAGGTTTCTGGGGCCGATATCGGGAAGACCTGCTGGGTTTTGCGTTCGCCTGGGGGAGCGTGGTTCTCTTGGTGCTTATGGCCTGGGGGCTGATGCAGATCGGCAAGTAGTCTGGCCGGGTGGGTTTCGACCCGGTTCCGTCCGGCTTCCTTGGCCCGATAGAGAGCCTCGTCGGCGCGAGCCATCAGCGACTCCAGCGACTCGGCCACGCTGGAATCAGCCACTCCGAAGCTGGCGGTGGCCAACAGGGTTTGGTTCTTGACGGTCAGTCCGGTCTCGGCGATCTTCCGCCGGCAGCGTTCCGCCAGGCAGGCCGCCCCGGCAGCGTCTTCGTCGGGGACGATGATGGCGAACTCCTCGCCACCGCAGCGGCAGGGCAGGTTCGACTTGCGGCAGTGCTGCTGGAACACGCGGGCGACCTCCTGCAACAGCCGGTCGCCGGCTTCGTGGCCGTAGCGGTCGTTGACCCGTTTGAAATGGTCCAGGTCGACCATGATGAAGGCCAGTTGCCCGCCGTGCCGCTCGATCCGGGCCCATTCGGCTTGCAGCCGCTCCATCAGCGCTCGCCGGTTGGGCAGGCCGGTGAGCGGATCGATGTGGGCGTGCTCGATCAGCAGGTCTTGCAGGTGCTTGGTCCGCAGAGCGGCGCGGACGCGGGCCCGCAATTCAAAGACGTCAAACGGCTTGGTCACGTAGTCCACGCCCCCCAAGTCCAAACCATGGACCTTATCCTCGGCCTCGTTGGAGCCGGAGAGAAACAGAACTGGGACCATGCACAAGTCCCGATCGGCCTTCAACTCGCGGCAGACGTCGAAGCCCGACATGTCGGGCATATCGACGTCGAGCAAAATCAGGTCCGGGTTTTCGCGGCGGGCGGCTTCCAAGCCGGCCGCCCCGCCGGCCGTGCAGACGATCTCCACCTG
>JAJYGU010000322.1 GCA_021784975.1 Planctomycetota bacterium | reverse complement strand
GCCAATAGCTCTTCTTCCGTCGTGGCGCCAGCCGCCAGACGCGGCGGATCGTCGAAGCCGCAATGAGCCACCTTCGCCTTTCCTGGAAACACTGGACAGGCCTGCCGGGCATGGTCGCAAACGGTCACCACAAAATCAAAATCCATCTTGCCCAATTCGTCCAGCCGTTTCGATCGCTGGCCGGAGATGTCCACGCCGGCCTCGGCCATCACTCGCACCGCATCCGGGTTCAAGCCGTGGGCCTCGATCCCGGCCGAGTAGGGCTCGATCTGATCGCCCTTCAGGTACCGCGTCCAGCCTTCGGCCATCTGGCTGCGGCACGAATTCCCGGTGCAGAGAAACAAGATTCTCAACATTACTTCAGATTCTACTTGTAGGGATTGCCCTGCCCATTATGCGGATCGCTGCCGTCTGGCCACGAAGGGAGCATCGCCATGAATCGTCGTGCGGCCTTCCTCGTCGTTTTATCATTGCTTGCGCCCTCACCGCAAGTCCCGGCGGCGGAGCTTGTCGCCGCCAAGGCCCTCGTCGAGTTGTCCAAGCACCCTGAAAAGACGCCGGCCTTGGTTCACTGCCCAGCGACGGCGTGATGGTCGCGGCGGGCTTCAAACTCGCCGTGACTTTCCCCTGCCGCGGGGCTTGACTTTGTCGCCGACTGTGCAATGATCGTGCGTAATGCTACCCGATCCATCGCCATCGCCGACACCCACGCCCGAAGAACTTAAAGCCGCTTGGAAGGCCTTTAAGAAGCGGCTGAAACTGACCCAACTCGACGATCAATCGCGGATTGGCGTGGGACCGATGAGCAGCGGTCGGCCGTCGGGCATCATCGGCATCACGCCCCCAGACCAGTTTCCCCAGGCAGTCTGGGACGAATTGGTCAGACAGGGGAGACTGAAAAGAGTGGGCAACGGGCAATATGCGTTGAAATAGGAAGGTGGTGGGGCTCGCTCCGCTCGACTCACCCTACGGGCCTTGGGCCGCATTTCATGCTGAGGTGGGTGTCATTCTGAGCGGAGCGACGGATGTACGTTGCTTCTTCCGCAGGGCAGATTCTTCGCTACGCTCAGAATGACATTCGCTGCGTGAGCGGTTACGCCCAAACCAGAGAGGGCCAATCTCGTGACTACCTTATCTCTCACCGCCCGCCGAAGGCTTTTCGTTATCTGCGGGGCACTCACCGCAGCCCTTTTTCTGGCCGGTTGTTGGTCGAGCGAAACCAGACGGGTACAGCCGGCATCGCGGCCGGAAGCGGCTTCCGCCGGCAAACCGTCCACCGCACCCCCGGCAGCTTCACCAATGGCCAAGCAGTCGCTGGCGGAGAAGCAACCAGAGGCGGAAAAACATCTGGCTCTCAAGCCGCCCGCCACCGCAAAATGGGAAGGCGACGTGACCAAGGAAATCGGCGAGTTGAAAGCCGGGCCGCACGCGCTCGGCCAACCGCTGGTCGCCCATCCGGAGAACCTGGTCCGCCTGGACCCCAAGCAGCCTATCTGGGTCGATCGCAAGGACAAGCAGGTGGTGCTGCTCGGCCAGGTCTGCACCGCCGGCTACCCCTTGGAGTTCTTCGCCACGTACTCCAATCGCTCCTATGAGGCCGTCCTATCGATCAACGCCAAGCCGTCGATTGTCCATGCCGGCCTGCTGGCGGTCGGGGCCACGCCCGGCCACCCAGTGCGGTTCCAGCCGAAGTTTGTGCCGCCCTCGGGCACGGCAGTCGCCATCGAGGTGCGGTGGAAGGATTCCCACGGCAAGGTCCAGTCCGCTCCCGCCCAACAGTGGATCCGCAACATCCAGACCAAGAAGGCCCTGGAGTCGAACTGGGTCTTCGCCGGCAGCATTCTCACCCACGACGAGAAGACTCACCAGCCTCTCTACCTGGCCGACTCGGGGGAATTAATCTGCGTGCTGAATCTGCCCACGGCCATGCTCGACCTGCCCATCCGCAGCTATGCCGCTTTGGAATCGCGGCTGTTCGAGGCGTTCGCCGAGCATCTTCCCCCAGCCGGCACGCCAACCACCGTGGTGTTGAAGCCGATTTTGAAATGACCTACGCGTTCGCCTGGCGGTAGAGTTCGGCGTAGCGGTCCACCATCTTTTGGACGCTGAACTGGCGGGCGACTCGGCTGCGGGCGGCGGCCGCCAGTTGGGCGGCCAGGGCAGGCCGGTTCAACAGCCGCTCGGTGTACTTGGCCAGACCGGCGCGGTCGCCCACCGCCACCAGGTAGCCCGTCGTGCCCGAGATTACCAGCTCCCGCGTTCCGGAGATATCGGTGGCGACCACCGCTACGCCGGCCGCCATGGCCTCCAGAATCGCGTTCGACTGCCCGCCGGAACTGGCGGTCGACCAGAGGAGGTCGAAGTGGGGCAGCAGTTGGGCCAGGTCATTGCGGGGGCCGAGGAAGTGAATCTTGTCGTGAATCAGCACCTTGTCGCGGAAGCGGCGAAGCTGGTCGCGAAGCGGACCGTCGCCGATGACCAACAGGTACACGTCGTCGCGGATGACTTTCAACAGGTCCAGCGCCCAGATGGCGTCTTTCAGCCGCTTTTCGGGCGACAGTCGCCCGACCAGGCCGACTACCCGCGCCTCCTCGGGCAGGCCCAGTTGGTCCAGGAATTGTCGCCGGGTGGTAACCGGCGGCTCGGGCAAGACCACGCCGTGCGGAACCACGTGCAAGCTCTCGGGCGGCAGGCCGTGGCGCAGACAGGCGTCGCGGGTATCGCCGTTGTTGACCACGATGCGCTGCCAACCTGGCCGCAGCAGACGGGCAAAGGCCCGCGCCAGGCAGCCTTGCCGCGCCGGCTCGCACCGCTGGCTGATAATCCATCGCCGCAGGCCGCACCACTCGCCGGCCGCTTGGGTGAGCGGGTTGGCCGCGGTAGTCCAGGCATGAATCAACTCGGGGCGGAGTTGTCGCAGGTGTTCCTTGAATTGCCAAAACGCCTGGAGGCAGAGATTGCTGCGCTGATCGACGACCGTAACCGGAATGTCGCCCTCGCGCAGCTCGTCCGCCAGCGGGCCGGGGCCCTTCAAGGCGCAGACATGCACCTCGAACTGGTCGCGCGGCAGTCGGGTGGCCAGCAGGCAGGCCTGCCTTTCACCGCCCGCCCAATCGAGCGTGGGAATGATTTGCAAGACCCGCTGCATCACGTCGACTTCATTTCCTGCGGCTCCAGGGCGGCTACCACCGGCAAATTGCGGTACTGATCGTTGTAGTCCAGGCCATAGCCGACCACGAACTGGTTGGGAATCTCGAAGCCTACGAAGTCGGGTTTCAGCGGCACCTCGCAGCAGCCCTGCTTCAAGAGCAGCACGGCCGTATGCACGCTGGCCGCCCCCAGCTCGTCGAGCTGCGGAATCAGGTCCCAGAGCGTGTGGCCGGTGTGGAAGACGTCGTCGACCAACAGCACGTGGCGTCCCCGGACCGAGCCCGCCAGCAGATCGATGTCAATCGCCAGGGGCCCGGGCCGGGTGCTGCCGTGATTGCGGCGGGCCTGGATCATCTCGACCTGCAAAGGAATGTTCAACAGACGGATCAGGTCGGCAAGCGCCACCACGCTGCCGATAAACACGCCGATGATGGTCAGCGGCTTGCCGCGATAGTGGGCCTCGATCTCGCCAGCCAACCGGTGGATGCCGGCGGAAAGCTGTTGTTCGGTCAGGAGGGTTTTCATGCGATCCTCTTTCTGGTAGGAGAGTGCGGCAACGTATTGTATCGGCTTGGCCGTCGAAGCCTCAAGGGCGCTGTGCTCACTTGCCGCCAAATTGATAGAGGGCCGCCGCCGGGCTGCGGCCGATCAGGGCCCACCGGTTGCCGGTTAGGTAGCGGTCGAAGCGGCCGCGGCTTTCCACCAGGGCGTAGCGAAAGCCGTACTGCCGCCGCCAGCCGTCGATTCGGGCCGGATCTTCCCGCCGGGCCCGCTCGTAGGCCAGCAAAAAATCGCCGCCGTAGACCGAACAGCGATCGTCGACAAACACCCGCAACCGCGGCGTGTGGGCGATCAAGAACCCGCCGAAATTGAGGTCGTTGAAGATGGGGGTCCCCTGAGGCTCGGAACGGTCAATCGCCTCCAGCGCCGGAAGCAGGTCCATTGGCCAGCGGGCAGGGTCAAAGCGGACCCAGCCGCGACCGATGATCGGCACGGCGATCCCAGCGAACTGGATTGCGAACGCCACGGTGACCGCCGCCAAAGGCGGAACCAGTCCCAGCCACGCACGTCTGCCTGGTTTCACTGCCGGGCGGTGGGGAGGCGAAAACATCCCGTGGCGGGCGAGCCATTCGCCAAGACGGCAGTGTGGTAGCGCGTCGGCCAGGGCGATGGTCGCCGCCACCGCGAATAGCGGTGCATTGCGCACCCGCTGAAGGGCGAGTACGAACCACACCAGCGGCACCAGCCAGGTGACCCGCAGCCGCGGCAGGGAATGTCCCGATTTTTGTGGCAGGCACCACGCGGTAGTGTGGTCGCCACAAAAATGGGACTGTCCCCTTCTTGTCCCCAACAGGACGCACCCAAAGACCGCCGCCAGCGATAAGGTGGCCCAACCGACCGATTCGCCCAGCGGCAACCGGGCGTGCTCATTGATAATCTCCGGCAATGGCATCGAGAGCGTAGTCCACCACTCCTCGGGTAAACGGAGACCATAAGGATTAACCAAAGTGGCCAAGGCCAGAGTGACCACGAGCAGCAGGAGCGCGGGCGTCTCGCCCGCATTTCTTATGGCGGGCGGCTCGTGCAGATTTCTCATGGCGGGCGGGACGCCCGCGCTCCCAAGGTTGAGCCACACCACGCACCAACCGCCGACACACAAGGCGACCGTGCCCAATCCGGCCAACACGCCGCCATGACCGTTGGCCCAGAAGACGAACAGTGGCACCAGCCAGCCCAATTGCCGGCGACGGTGGCGGCCGGCCTCCACGTCGACCAACATGGCAAAGGTCAGGCCGAACAGGCCGAGGGTCAACACTAACGGGCGCAGGTGGAACTGCGGCGCGCCGGCCAGGATCGCCACCGCCAACAGCAGCAGGGCGGGAAGGGCGTGCAGCCCGGCGCCAACCAGCCGGGCGGCCAGCCAGGTGTAGGTGACCGCTAGCAAGGTAGCCGTGGCCAGCAGGAGCCCGTCCCATCCCAGCCGGTGGTACAGCCAAGCCATGCCGCACTCCGCCAGCCACTGATCGTCGACCCAAGGTTGTCCGGCCCGGGTAAAGCTGTAGGGATCGACGCGGGGTACACCGCCCGAGTCCAGGATCCGCTGCCCGGTGGTCACGTGCCAGAAGGTGCCGGGATCGCGGAGCATCGATTGGCGGCCAGACGCCAAGAGGACCAGCCAGATTGCAAAGAACACGCCGGTCAAGAAGAAAACTTGGCGGGTCACAGGGTTGCTCATTTGTTGAATAGCAGCGATCTCACGTTCACCAGATTCAAGTGTCGGGTCTTGCGGTTGTACTGGATTTCCTGCACGTCGGTGACGTTTCGATCGGCCCCGGGCTGGGATTGGGTGGACAGGCGGGCGTAGGCCCGCCCTTCGCCGCGGAGGATCAGCAGGTCTTTGGCTTCTTCGTAGGTGAGGTGGCTGCCTTGGGCGGTAAAGTGGGTGCGGCTGCCTTTGTCGACCGCATCGCCCTCCACGGTCACGCTGCCGGAGGCCGCCAGCGCGACCGACCAATGGCTCCCAAAAGGGTCTAATAGCTGTGGCACTAACAACTGTGCCACCGAAAGAGAGTCGCAATGAACCAGGATGGCATCGGGGCCGAGAACCTCGGGGTCTTCGCTATCCAGCACCGCGTCCCAGGAGGCGACCGGGGCATAGGTGACTCGCACCTGGTCCTGAAAAGACAATTCGCGACTGAGAAGGTTACCCTTGAGCGATTCTTGAAACTGGATGCGCAAACCGTAGAGCCTGTTCGACGCTCTGCCGGGCGAAGCGGCGGAGGGAGTGCCGCCGATGGCGGCCGCGATCGGGTCGCTCGACGGATTGCCAGGCTGATCGGGGGTGTCGCGGCGGACGCTGTTCAGGCAGCCGGGGCCGGCGGTCATTGCCCCGTTGAGCGGATTGATTTGGGCGTCGCTGACTTCCAGATGATTGTTGGAGGCGAGTTGATGCCGCAGGTCGAAGACCCGGTGCTGCACCGTCACCCGGCGGGGACAGACGACTTGTTCCACTTGCGGCTGTTGCGGCAGGCGCGGCTCGCCGAAGCGAATCGGGTCCTGCAGGTGGACGTACATGATTTCCGTGCGCAGCTCGGTGTCCGACTGGGGTTTGATCGCGCGGGCCACCACCGACCCCTGAAAGCTTGCCTTGCGGCCGTCGAAATCCATGCCCCGCTGCCAGTCAACGGTGAGCGTGCCCGGGGCGGCCGGCGGCTTTTCCGGGCGGTCGGGGGGCAGCGGCAGATCCATGCTCCCCGGTCCGTCGATCCACAACTGATTGGCGCTGCGATTGAGGTTGATTTGGCCTCCATGATTGACCTGACCGGCGGTGATACCCAGCCCGCCCGGCCCTTCAAAGCGAGCCGGCCGGCCGGTAATAGCGATCGCCGACTGGAGATTGTCGGCATCGTTCACTTCCAGCCGATCGCCCTGGATTTTCAGGGGACGCTCGCCGGGCCGCTCAGTTCGCGTTTCCGCGACGTCCACGTGGTCGACGATTCGCAGTTGGCTGACCGAGGTTTGGCGGTCCTTCAATACCAGGTTCACTTGCAAGAGCCGCCCCACCACGCTGAATTGCCGCGGCGGCGATGCGGCCGCCGGCGGCGACGCCTGGGGCTCGGCCGAACGCGGCCGGGTCGGCGACTGGGGCGTCAAGCCCATCCTTGCGCCGGACGGCGGTTGCCCCTTGCTCGCCTGGTCGAACCAAACCTGCAACTCGTCGACCCGGCCCACTAACGGGGCGGAGTTGATGACTACGTCTTGGTTGGCTTGCAGCCGGCTGGGACGCAACCGTGGTTGGCCGGAGCGCTCCTGCCGTGGATCTTCCGCCAGCCAGAGGAAGATCTCTTGGGCGGTGATCCATCCGAAGCCGCGATCGGTCACTTGGGCGCCGCCGTGGAGCGCGATCACCTGTTCCGATCCTTGCGGCTCGATGGTCAGCTCGCCATTCCAGGTGGCCTCCAACTGTTGCGGGACGGCCGTCGCCGGCTGGCCGGGCGGCGAACCCGGCGAGGGCGGGGCTTGGCCGCGAATCCAACCGGGGCCAGACGCCCGGACGCGGCCGAGGCGTCGGGCGGGGTCCGGCTGGTAGAACAGACTCCGGGCATGGATTTCGTTGGCCCCCTGCTCCAAGACGACTTCATGAGCGTCCGCCAGCCGCAGAGATTGGTCGCCTAGTTGATACTGTAGTCGCTGCCCCCTGCCGCGGATCGATTGGCTGGGGGCCGACACCACCACCGGGTCTCCGGTAGCCTCGACCCGCTCAGCCACAAGGTCGAGCAGGCCCGGTGGCTTTCCGGGGGCCGAAGTGACGCTGGCATTTCCCTTCGATCTGGGTGAAAAGTAGATGGTCAGCGTATCGCAAAGAATTTGATCGGCCGGACCACCAGAATTGGACTTGAGCACCTCCACCCGGTCAGAAAAGGTGGCCACACGTTTGATCGCGTCGAAAGCAAACGGGCCGGCGCAGTGGATTTCGACCGGGGTGCTGACGGCCGCTTGACCCGGCCGCGCCATGGCCGGACCCAGGTCGAGGTACAATTGGTCGACGTGCCGCATTTCGAGGCGTTCCAGGCCAGTGATGTTCGGCCCGACCGCTCCTTTGTCCGGACCGGCATCGTCCACCAGCAGCTTGATGGTCATTCCGCGTCCCCGGCCGCGGTGCGGTCCCCAGCGAAAACTGACCTCATTGGGGGTAGCGACGGTTCTCTGAGTCAATTGCACGTCACGGGTAACGATGCTGAGGTCGTCCTCCGACCCGGGGCGCTTGCCTTGGCTGCGGATGGTAACGGGGCCGTTGAGATGCCCTTCGACCAGTCGTCCCATCTTGGCGCCGCCCAGGTCCAGAGGTGGATCGAAGCGGAGAATTGCACCTTCGGGCGCTTCGAGGATAATCGGCTGGCGGCGGCGCTCTTCCTCGTTGCCGTCCTCGCTGGGAGCGATCACGATGGTGCAGGGGGTAATCACCAGGCGGCCGTCCTGGGGGGAGTTGTCGTACCGTTGGAAAAGCAGCTTGGCCCGGTCATTGCCCAGATTGACAAGGATCGACTTCTTCAGTCCCTCCCAAGCCTCGGGCGGGAACAAGCCTTGAAGTTGCTTGAGCTGCCCCTTAAGTAAGTCATCGCCGCCATCCACGAAAATGCCCTTGGTGTCGCGCTGCGGATCGGCGGGCGGCTCGATCCACGGGACGGCCAACCACGCGTACAGCCAATAGACGACCGTCACAATCGCGAAGCTTCCGGCGATGCGTGCAACGCGTGGCATGGCGACGATCGCTAGCGATAGGTTTGCACCAGGTCTTCCCAGCGGCCTTGGGCGCGAAGGATCAATTCGACGGTCTCGCGAATCGCCCCGGCCCCGCCAGGCAAATGGGTAGTGTAGTGGGCCGCCTGGCGAAGCTCGCTGCTGGCATCGGCCACCGCCACCCCCAGCCCCACGGCGCGGACCACCGCCAAATCTGGCAGATCGTCGCCCAGATAGCACACTTGGGCCGGCGTAAGCCGCAATTCTGCCAGAATGCCGTTCATGGCCGATAGCTTATCGTCGATTCCCTGACGCACCACGTCAATTCCCAGTTCCGCCACCCGCATCTTCACGATGCGGGAGCTGCGATGGGTGATCAAGCCGAAGCGATAGCCGGCCTTCTGCCACAGCCGGATGCCCAAGCCGTCGCGAACGTGGAACCGCTTGGTCTCGATGCCCTGGTTGTCGAACACGATGCCGCCGTCGGTCAACACCCCGTCCACGTCGGAAAGGATCAGGCGAATCGATCGGCAGCGCTGGTCGAGGTCCATGGCAGAGGTCGGGGATTAGGGATTAGGGATTGGGGTGCTTGAGGACGTTTGGTGGGGCTTCGCGTGGTTCCATCATTGAAAACTGAAAAATGAGAATTGTAAATTGCAAAATGATGGACCGTCAGCAGATCGGTGAGTGTGTCACTCTCCGCAATTTTCATTTTTCAATTTACAATTTTCATTTTGCATTCCTCAATCAATGGTCAGCAGCCGCGAACTAGGGATGAGGACGGAGGGATGAGGGCCCTCCGCCTTCCACCCTCCGCCTTCCGCCCTGCCCTCGATTGTCTCCGGGCATGACCGCTACCACGTCGGTGATGTCGATCAGACCGGCGGGCCTACCGTCGGCATCGACCACCGGCAATTCGCTGATCTTGCGATCAGCCAGGACTGTTACCGCATCGAGCATCATGGAGCCCATGGCGACCCGCAACGGGTTGGCGGTCATCACCGCGCCGATAGGACCATCGAGCTCGTGATCACGGCGGTATTCGAACAGCCGGGCCAGATCGCTGTCGGTGAAGATGCCCGACAGACGGCCCGCGGCATCGACCAGCATGGTGGCCCCGGTTCTTCGGCCGGGCATGCTGACCGCCACCAGCATTTGGCGGACGGTTTGATCGTCTCGAGCGATGCGGCATTGGACCAACGGCCGCATGTGCTGTTCCACCTTGCTCAGCCGGTAGCCGAGATTGCCGGCCGGATGAAAGCGGGCGAAATCCGAGCGGCTGAATCCGCGCAACCGGCTGACCACCAAGGCCAGGGCGTCGCCCAAGGCCAACATGGCGGTGGTGCTGCTGGTGGGGGCCAGCCCCAGCGGACCGGCCTCTTCCAGCGGGCCCAATTCGAGGATCACGGTGGCCGCCCGGGCCAGCGTGCTTCGCGGCTGGCCGGTAATGGCCACCACCGGCACGTCAATCTCGACTAGCGACGGCAATAACCGCGTCACCTCCTCGGTCTCGCCACTCTGCGAAAAGATCAGGACGACGTCTCCCCGCCGGATCCGCCCCAGGTCGCCGTGAACGGCCTCGGCCGGGTGCAACCAGTGGCTGGGGGTCCCGGTGGAAGCCAGAGTGGCCACGATCTTTTGGCCGATCAGGCCGGCCTTGCCAATGCCGGTGACGATGACACTGCCCTGACATTCGTGCAGCAACTCCGCCGCGCGGCAAAACTCGCTGTCTAACCGTTTGGCAACTTGGGCAAGCGCGCGGCTTTCGGCAAGGATTACCTGGCGGGCATGGTGAAGTTGCTCGAACGGGCTCAACACGTCGGTAGCGGCAGCGAATGGCGCACTCATCGAATGACCGTCCTTGATCGAGTGCAAGATTGTAACCCCGAGCCCAATGGGGAGCAATGCAGAACGGCGGATCCGCTCGCAGCCTCGCAGCCACCTTGGCCGCGTCTGATTTAGGCCGCTGGGCCGTCTGCGACCTCCGCTCCCCGTGAAGCGGGTAGCGGCAAGTCGCCCCAGCGCCCGAGGCGCATTCGCCCCGCGGTCCACGCGCCGCCCCCCCGCAAGCAGCAGCCATTTCAAGCCAACCCGCTTGTCAACCGGCGTGCGAGCCGGTAGTTTTAGTGGTTTGTCAATTGCAGAAGGTTTGGTATGACTGTGGACTCTGCCCAGCGGCAGCGGATCGTCATCACCGGTGTGGGGCTCACCGCTCCGAACGGTAACTGCCTGTCCGAGCTCCGCCAGGCCTTGCTCGAGGGCCGCAGCGGCGTCCGGGGATATGAAACGCGCTATTTCGGCGCCACTTTTGCGGGGGTGTGCGACTTCGACGAGCTGCGGCATCAGAAACGGAAGGAAGTCCGTCGCGGAACGCGGGCCGGCAGCATCGGGATTTTTTGCGCGCGGGAAGCGGTGGCCGACTCGGGGCTCGATTGGGCGAACACCGATCGATCGAGGGTCGGCATCTATGTCGGCGTGACCGAGCATGGCAACGTCGAGACCGAGAACGAGCTGTTTCTGTTGAAGGGCTACGACTACGACACGCAATATTGGTCGCATCACCACAATCCGCGGACGGTGGCCAATAATCCGGCTGGCGAAATCTCGCTGAACCTGGGCATCACCGGGCCGCATTACACGCTCGGAGCGGCCTGCGCAGCCGGCAACGCCGGCATCATCCAGGGCACACAGATGCTGCGGCTCGACGAGTGCGACCTGGCCATTTGCGGGGGCGTATCGGAAAGCATTCACACCTTCGGCATCTTCGCCAGCTTCCGCAGCCAGGGGGCGTTGGCCAGCCACGACGATCCCACTCGCGCCTCCCGGCCGTTCGATATCGATCGCAATGGCATCGTGGTGGCCGAAGGGGGCTGCCTGTTCGTGCTGGAACGGCTCAGCGACGCCCGCGCCCGTGGGGCCAAGATCTACGGCGAGATCGCCGGCTACGGCATGAACAGCGACGCTACCGATTTTGTGCTCCCCGATCCAGGCCGCCAGGCGGACTGTATTCGGCTGGCCTTGCGGCGGGCGGGCCTGAATCCCGAGCAGATCGACATTGTCAGCACCCACGCCACCGGCACCGCTTCCGGCGACATCCAGGAGAGCGAAGCCCTGCGGAGGGTCTGGGGCCACAACGGCCACACCCTCTTCAACAACACCAAGAGTTTCATCGGTCATGCGATGGGGGCGGCGGGGGCCTTGGAGCTGGCCGGCAATCTGCCCGCCTTCGACGACGGCGTATGCCACGCCACCATCAATCTCGACCACCTCGATCCGCAGTGCGCGCTGCCCGGCCTGGTGGCCAACCAGCCGCGGGTCATGCCGAGGGTGAGCACGATCCTGAACAACTCCTTCGGCATGCTGGGAATCAACTCGGCGGTCGTCGTCAAGCGAGTCGATTGACCCTTACGATTGGGAGAAACCGCCATGACGGCTGATCAAATCCGACAAGTCATCCTCGATATCCTCCACGATATCGCCCCCGACGAAGACCTGAGCCAGCTCAACGACGAGCTGCCGTTCCGCGAGCAACTCGAGTTGGACAGCATGGACTTTCTCGACATCGTGATGGAACTGCGGAAGCGATACCGCATCCAGGTTCCCGAAGAGGAGTACAACCAGTTGGTCAGCATGAGCAGCACGATCAAATACCTCGAACCGCGGATGAAGGACAAATAGAGGGATGAGGGGTTAGGGATCAGGGACCAGGGAGCAGGCATGCAGGGGGCTATGTCAGCGAGCCGCAACGCTTTCACGGCCTCAATCGTTCTGCCGGTCGCTAATCTCTAATCCCCAATCCCTTATCCCTGACCCCTCCATGTACGATACGATCATCATCGGAGCCGGGATGTCGGGGCTGGCGGCGGGCATACGTCTGGCCCATTTCGGCAAACGGGTGTGCATTCTCGAACGGCACTCGGCCATCGGCGGGCTGAACTCCTTCTACCAGCAGCACGGGCGGACCCTCGATGTCGGCCTGCACGCCTTGACCAATTACGCCCCCAAAGGGACCCGCCGCGGGCCGTTGGCCCGGCTCCTGCGCCAGTTGCGGCTGACCTGGGACGAATGGGGCCTGGCGGAGCAACTCGGCTCGGCCATCATGTTTCCCGAGGTGACCTTGCGGTTCTCCAACCATTTCGACTTCTTCGCCTCCGAAGTTGAACGGCGCTTTCCCGCGGAAGTCGACCATTTGCAGCGCCTGGTGTCGGCGCTGCGCGACTACGACGACTTCGGCCGGGCGGCCATCGCCCCCTCCGCCCGCCAGGTAGTCGGCGGCATCATCCGCGACCCGTTGCTGGTGGAAATGCTCTTTTGCCCGATCCTCTTCTACGGCGGGGCCCGCCCGCACGACCTGGGCTTCGACCAGTTCAGCATCTTGTTTCGCTCGATCTTCCTGGAAGGCTTGTCGCGGCCGCTGGCCGGCATCCAGCGAATCCTCAAGGCGCTCGTGGGCCGCTACAAAGAAATGGGGGGCGAGCTGCGTCTCCGGGCGGCCGTCGACCGGATCGTGGTGCAACGCGGCGCCGTGGAAAAGGTGACCCTGGAAGACGGCGCCGAACTCGAAGCCCGCAACGTGCTCTCCTCCGCCGGCTGGGCGGAGACCCTGCGGATGTGCGACACCGGCTGCCCGATTGAAGACGCCGCCGACCAGCGAATGTCGTTCGTCGAATCCATTTCCATCCTCAACGCGCAGCCCGATGCCCTGGGACACCACAAGACCATCGTCTTCTTCAACGATTCGCCCACCTTCCGCTATGAGAAGCCCGACGATCTGATCGACGTTCGCAGCGGGACGATTTGCTCGCCCAACAATTTCGCCTATGCGGAGCCGTTGCGAGAGGGCATGGTGCGGATTTCGATGCTGGCCAACTACGATCGCTGGGCGGCGCTCGATCCCGCCGCCTATGCACGGGCTAAGCTCCGCTGCTACGATCGCATCACCGCGTCAGCGATCCGTTTTGTGCCCGACTTCCGCGGCGCGGTGGTCGACATCGACATGTTCACGCCGCTGACCATCCGCCGCTTCACCGGCCATGCCGACGGGGCGGTCTACGGCTCCGCCCGCAAACGCCTGGACGGCACCACCCACCTGAAGAACCTGTTCATCTGCGGCAACGATCAAGGGCTGGTAGGGATCGTCGGCGCAATCCTCAGCGGCATCAGCATCGCCAACCGGCACCTGCTGAAGTGAGGCCCGCCCCGCACCACCAAGTGCAGGAGCACGGGAGCGCGGGCGTCCCACCCGCCGAGAAACTGCAGCCGAGAGACCCGCCGAGCAACTGCGGGCGGGACGCCCGCGCTCCACTCCACGAAACTACTTCGCGCCCGCAAAGGCCTCGGCGCACAGCGGCTTGCCGTCGGCGTCGGCCAAGGTCTTCAAGTCGATCAACGTGAAAGGACGCAGATACGCTTCTTCTTCCCCTTTGGCATACGAGACCCACAGCCTCAGCGCGGTGGCGTCGTAGACCGCGATGAACACGTCGCTTCCCTTGATGGGAATGTGGCGGGTGATGGCGATCATCTTTTCCGCGTTCAGTTTTCCGTAGTCTTTCTTGAGGAACGGATACGCGCCGCGGCCCTCGTCGTTGTAGACCACGTCCTTCAGCACCCGCGGGGCGAACTCGTCGGTGGAATCGTTGTCCTTCCAGATCAGGATGCGCTTGGCGGGATCGGATTCGGGGGCGTGGGCCCGAATCTTGACCGCCCGATGCTCGGTCATGCCGTCGCCGAACACGAAATGGTAACGCTTGGTGTGCGGCGTCGCCTGGAAGAGGTCCAGCGCGCGGGTCAGCGAATCGGCGTCGTAGAGTATCGTGCGGAAGAACGTCGTAAAGTGCGGGGCCAGGATGTTGTAAGGCATTTCTTTGGCGGGCGAATCACCCATCTCGGACAAGACGATCCCGCGGGCGTTCATGCCGGTGTGCGCGCCAATCATCCCCGCGAACGAGGGCACCACGTGCGGGATGCCTTGGGTGGGAAGATACACCAGTACCACCGGGAAGTCATGCGCATGCACGGCCTTGTCCCAGTCCAGGTTCCGGGTCTGGTAGAGGTGGCCATCCTCGGTGGCCTTGCCCCAGGCGGCGATGCTGCTGCACGCATAGGGGGCGAGCAAAGGCAGAACGTGCACCGCCTGCAGCGTGGCCAGCGGAATGCCGGAACCGTCTGCCAAGCCCACCAACTCTTGCTGGAAACGAGGATCGGTGAAGGCGGCCACCCGCGACCAGGCCTCCTGAAGGGCCTGGCTGCTCAGCCCCACCTCGTGTCCCATGCCGGCTACGGCCGCCGGAACAAAACGCTGCATCTCCGGCCGCATCAGGTTGCCGATGTGCCAGCCCATCTCGTAGGGAGTGCCGCTGACCACCACCACCGGAAACTGGGCGTCGCCCTTGCCCATCAGAATGCGGTGTCCTTCGCCGCCGACCTTCACTTTGGCAACCACAAGTTGCCGTTGGGTTTGCCTCTTGTGCGAGTGCCTCAAATAGTTGCCCTTGGACTTGGAATTCACCTGGGCGACGGCGCTGACCGACTGCCCATCAACGACGTAACCGCCCGCAAAAAACAACGCGGCCAAGGCGGCGACCAACAAGAAGCGGTGGCGGAGCATGTCAAACCTCCCAAAAAGGCGGGACAGAGTGGAACAGGGTGGGAATCACCCCACCATGATAATCCTCCGGTGTGGGGCGAGCAAGAGTCGTCGTGATTTCAGCACCCCATCACCGCCGCCGTCACCAGCCAACGCAACTCGCCGGCGCCGACTTCCAGGGGGCCGTCAAAGCGGATGCGCGCGGCCCCTCCCTTGGCGAAACGGATCAGGGCCTCGCTGGCCCCAATCAGCCGGCCGGTCAATCGTTCCATATCCGGCGAGTGCCCCACCCAGGCCAGTCGCTCATGGCTGGCCGCCTGGCCCGCAGTCCAACGCATCAGCTCGGCCAGGTCGCTGTCCGGCTTGAGCGCGTCCAGTTCCACGATCTCGGGCTTGGCCGCCTCGCCGGCCAGAATTTGGGCGGTCTGCACGCAGCGCGCGAGCGGACTGGTGGCGATCACCTCCGGAGTCAGACCGTTTTCCACCAGCTTCGCTGCCAGCTTGGCAAAGCGTCTCTTGCCGGCCTCGGTCAGCGGCCGCAAGCGGTCGTCCGGCCACTGTGCATCGTCACGGTCGGCCGCCCAGGCGTGACGCAAGATGAAAAGGTCCATAGCAACCTCCCGCGTAAGAGGAACTGGAATTCGGAGCGGATTACACAGTACGCGGCCAAAAATGAAACGTTTAGCCGCCGCCGGCCACGGCGGCGATCCACCCTGCAGGGCCGGCGTCCCGCCGGCCGCTAAACATTTCGTCTCATCCCGCGTGTAGTACATTCTATACCGCCCGGCTTCCGCTTGACCGTCCTCCACCGCCCCATATACTAAAATGTCTCGCGGATGATCTTCCTGGATATTGTCGACGTCCGAAAGCAGTTTGGGCCCCAGCCGCTCTTGGCCGGGGTGACCTTTCAACTGCGCCCCGGCGACCGCGTCGGACTGGTCGGCCCCAACGGGAGCGGCAAGACCACCTTGCTGCGAATCCTGGCCGGCAAAGACGACGCCGACGCCGGCAGCGTGACTGTGCATCCCGCCGCCCACCTCGGCTACCTGGAACAGCAGCCGCGATTCGAGCCGTCGCAAACCCTTCATGCCGAGGCCCGCAGCGCCCTGGCCGATTTGCTGGCCCTGGAGCGCGAGGCGGTCGAGGTGGCCGCGGCCATCAGCCAAACGTCCGACCCGGGCGAACAACGCCGGCTGGCCTCGCGCTACGATCACCTGCAGCACGAGCTGCACCGCCAGGACGCCTACAACCTCGATTATCGCATCGAGCGGGTGCTGGACGGGCTGGGTTTTCGCCGCGAATCGTTCGGCCAGCCGGTCGCCTCCCTGAGCGGCGGCGAACAAAATCGCCTGATGCTGGCCAAGCTCTTGCTGGCCGAGCCCAACGTGATGATCCTCGACGAGCCGTCAAACCATCTCGACATCGAGGCCACCGAGTGGCTGGAAGACTTCTTGCTGGCCAGCTCGGCGGCCATGCTGATCGTCAGCCACGATCGCTACTTCCTGGACCGCGTCACCAATCGCACCGTGGAGTTGTTCCAGGGCACCGTCGACGGCTACGTCGGCAACTTCTCGGCCTATTGGCGGCAGAAGGCCGAACGGCTGCTGGTTCAACAGCGGACCTTCCAGCGGCAGCAAAGCGAAATCGAGAAGACCAAGGACTTCATTCGCCGCAACGCCTACGGCCAAAAACACGCCCAGGCCGAAGACCGCCGCAAGAAACTGGAACGGATCGAATTGGTCGCGCCGCCGCGAGAGATCGCCGCCCCCGCCATGCGGTTCGCCGACGCCGACCGCAGCGGCGACCTGGTGGTCCGCGCCGAGGATCTGGCCAAATCTTACGACCGCCGCCTGTTCTCCGACGTAAGCGTTGATATCCTTCGCGGGCAACGTTGGGCCATCTTGGGTCCCAACGGCTGCGGCAAGACCACCCTCTTGCGATGCCTGCTCGGGCAAGTGGCGCCCGACCGGGGAAGAATCTCGCTCGGCCAGGGCGTCAAGCTCGGCTACTTCGACCAGCAACTGGCCGAACTGGGCGACGAGGCGCCGGTGGTCGATGCCATTCGCGCCGCTCACAAGACCTTGAACCAGCAACAGTCTCGCAACCTGTTGGCCGCGTTCGGCCTGACCGGCGACACTCCCTTGCAGCCGGTGGGATGCTTGAGCGGTGGAGAGCGATGCCGGGCGGCGCTGGCCCGGTTGGCGGCCGCCGAGGCCAACTTCCTGGTGCTCGACGAACCGACAAACCATCTCGATCTGTGGGCCAGAGACGCCCTCGAAAAGGCGCTGGGCCGCTTCGACGGCACCGTGCTGTTGGTGAGCCACGATCGCTATTTCGTCAACCAGGTGGCCGATCACCTGCTGTGGTTCGAAGCCGACCGCACTCGCGTTATCGAGGGTAATTATCGCACTTACCAAATGCTCTTGGGCCGCGAGGCCGACGGCCCGGACGGCGCATCCGACCGAAATGAGCCCGTTCGCTCCAAGACGACTGCCAAGCCCGCCCAATCGGCCAAGGCCGAGAGACCGCGCAGGAAGACCTCCCAGCCGCGGCGGTTTCCCTACCGCAAACTCTCCGATATCGAAGATGAAATCTTCGAGCGGGAGACCTGCCTGGAAGAAATGCAGCGCGAGCTGATTGAGCCCAGCGTCCTCCGCGACGGCCAGCGCGTCCGCCAGATCAAGGCGCAAATGGAACAAGAACAGGCAGCCATCAAGACGCTCTACGAGCACTGGGAAGAGGCGGCCGAGTTGAACTGGTGATCGTGGAAGCGGCCTCTCGCCGCGCAACCTCAAGCGTGCCCACGTGGTAGTGGTAGGGTGGGTCGAGCGCAGCGAGCCCCACCATGACGGCTGTTCTCGTTCGTAGGGCTGCCCCTTTCAGACACCAAGCCCCGCGTTCGGGTGGTTCAGTCTGATGGCGGTGCGCGGCAGACGAACGTATAATCAAGTAGGAGGAGAACGACCCGTGGCTGACCAACCCGGCAAAAAGCCTGACCCAGACGAATTGATCCCGATCGGCGGCGAACCGGCCGAGGAGCTCACCCAACCGATTTCCACCTCGATGTCGAGCGTGTTCAATGCTTCCGGCGTCGAGTTGTCGAGTGACGCCTTGGCGTCGCTAACCGACGTGCTCATCTCGGAGCAGTCGGGCGAGGGTGGCGCGGCCGCGCCGCCCTCCGACGTAGCCGATCTGTCGGACGTATCGGACCTCTCCGACCTGTCGCCGTCGGCGGCGGGGATGGGCGAAGTGGAGTTGCCGCCGGGGTTGGGCGAAATCGAGCCGCCGCCGGGCCTCTTGGCCCCGCCTGCCGATGCATCGGCCCCGCCCGCCGAGGCCGAGTGGGGTGAAACGGCTTTGGTCGCAGCCCCCGGCAAGGAGGCCGCCGAAGCTGAAAAAGGGGTCCCGCCGCCCGCGGAGAAGAAGGGTTTAGCGGGCAGGCTGGCCGCGCATCCAAAGCTTGCAAAATACCTGGAATGGTCGGTGCCGGGCGGCGCCGCATTAGTGCTGCTGCTGGTCAGCCTGGTCCACCTCATTTTCTTTTCCACGGCCCTGTACCTGATCGGGCTGTTGGCCATCGGCCACGGCCTTTGGCTGGGACGCAAGACCAGCACCGTGTACACGGTGTTCTTGGGCGGGGCGCTGGCGGCGGTGGTAACGGTGGCCTACGTCCTCTGGCTGGAGCTCGGCCAATACCAGTTCGACATCAAGGCCCGCACGACCGCCACGCAGGTAAGCCTGCTTGTGCCGGCTCAGTCCCGGCCGGTCAAGACGACAGCCGCTACCTGGCGGCGTAAGGTCTGATTACCACCCACAGGGCGTTCACACTGTTCGCGGGCGAAAATGGAGCATTCGCCGCGACCACCCTCGTAACCCGAAGCGTAAGCGAGGCTGCAGCCTGCGTCCCTCACTTGCGCTTCGGGTTATGATTCTTTTCGCCTGCGACTGGTGTATACTGTCTAGACTTGAAAGTGAAACATACGTCCTCCGATAGCAACGATTTGTTTTGACTCAGGCCGTAGCAGGCTTATGGCTGTTGGAAGACACGACGACCGAGGTGGCGGGGTAGAGCCGGCCTCGATTTCCTCGACGCTGTTAGAGCAGGTCCGCTCACGCCGGCCCGAGGCCTGGCGGCGGCTGGTCGATCTCTACGGGCCGGTAGTCTATCGCTGGTGCCGGCAATTGGGGGTCGAGACCGCCGACGCGGCCGATGTGATGCAAGAGGTCTTCGTCGCCGTAGCCGCCGGCTTGGCCCGTTTCCGTCACGACCGGCCGGGCGACAGTTTCCTCGGCTGGCTGCGGACCATCACCCGCAACAAGGTCTGCGACGAGTTTCGCCGCCGGCAGGGCCAGCCCGAAGCCGAAGGCGGGACCAATGCCTACCGGCACCTATTGGACGTGCCGCAGAAGGACGCCGATTCCGACGAGCTTGAGCAGGGACTGTCCCCTTTGGCCGCAGGGGGACAGGCACATTTTTCAGCCCGACCATGCTCCGCATGGTGCCCCGGGCCGAAAAATGAGCCAGTCCCCGGCCCCACGCCCCACGAGTCCGTGGATCGCCTGGAGGTCGACAAACGCTTCGCCCGCCGGGCGCTGGAAGTGGTCCGCGCCGAGTTTGAGCCGCGGACCTGGGAGGCATTTTGGCGGATCGTGGTCGACGGCCAGTCGCCCGCCGAAGTCGCCGCCGCCATGCAGCTCAGCCTGTCGGCCGTCTACAAGGCCAAGTCCCGTGTTCTGCAGCGACTGCGGCGAGAGTTGAAATAGGTGTCAAACGCCCCCGATAGACTCTATAGGGGCGATTGTCTGATCCCTGGTCCCTGACCTCTTTCCTCCCATGCTCCAGACCCATCCCGACCGCCACGCCTTGCTCGACTATCTGGTCGGCAAGCTGCCCGATGAATCGGCCGACTCGTTGGCCAGCCATCTGGAGACCTGCGCGATCTGCCAGGCCGAACTGGCTACGCTCCCGGACCACGAAGATACGCTGATCGGCGAACTTCGCAGCTCGCCCGCCACCGACCCCTATCTCGACGAGCCCGAATGTGAGGCGGCGCTGGCCCGGGCAAGGACCATGGGCGGGGACTGTGAAGTTGCTGGGGCCTGTCCCATTTCGGCTGCAGGGGGACAGGCACATTTTTCATCCCGACCATGCTCCGCATGGTGCCCCGTGCTGAAAAATGAGCCAGTCCCCGACTCATCCGCCGCGAAAATGGGACTGTTTCCTTCGTCCGTACCAGAAACCTCCGAAATCTCCTTCCCTCGCCAACTCGGCGAATACCGTTTGATCGAGCGGCTGGGCATCGGCGGCATGGGCACGGTCTACAAGGCCCTGCAAAGCAAGCTCGATCGGGTCGTGGCCCTCAAGATCCTGCCGCGAGCAAGGACCGACGATCCCCGCTCGGTGGTCCGTTTTGAGCGGGAAATGAAGGCCATCGGGCGGCTCGACCATCCGCACATCGTCCGCGCCTATGATGCCCGCGAAATCGAAGGCCGACTGGTGCTGGCGATGGAGTTCGTCGAAGGGCTGGACCTCGGCAAGGTGGTTCATCGCCTGGGGCGGCTGCCGGTTGCCGATGCCTGTGAACTTGCCCGGCAGGCCGCATTGGGGCTCCAGGCCGCCCACGAACACGGGCTGGTCCACCGCGACGTGAAGCCGTCGAACCTGATGCTCACGCCTCAGGGGCAAGTGAAGCTGCTCGACCTCGGCCTGGCCCGATTTGCCGGCGGTGGACTGTCCACGGACCGGGGACTGTCCCAGTTTTCGCGGCAGGACGCCGCGAAAATGGGACTGTCCCCTTCGGCCGCAGGGGGACAGGCACATTTTTCAGACCTCGGCGGTCTGAAAAATGAGCCAGTCCCCGCGGGTGGCCCCGATAGCTCTGCTATCGGGGCGGCGCAGCCGCAAGAGGGTCAATCGCGTGCCTCCCATGCCTCCGGCACCCCGATAGCACAGCTATCGGGGCTACCCGTGGGGGACTGTCCCAATTTTCGTCCGACGAAAATGGGACTGTCCCCCTCTCCAGACGACGACATGACCAACACCGGCCAGGCGATGGGCACCGCCGACTACATGGCCCCCGAGCAGGCCTCCGACAGTCGGGCAGTGGACATCCGCGCCGACATCTACAGCCTGGGGGCCACGCTCTACAAACTTCTGGCCGGCCAGGCCCCGTTCGGCGGCCCGGAGTATCACGGCACCTTCGATAAGATGATGGCCCACGTGCAACAGCCGATCCCGCCGATCCAACAACGATGCCCGGAAACTTCTAGTAAACTCGCCGCCGTACTCGATCGCATGTTGGCCAAGACTCCCGCC
>JAJYGU010000166.1 GCA_021784975.1 Planctomycetota bacterium | reverse complement strand
TCGCTCAGCCGCCGACGCTTGCCCACCGCGTGCCACGGGCTGACCTCGGCCAACTCGGGCATGATCTCGATCAACTGCTCGGCCATGGTCTGGGCCATTCGCCGGATCGACGGCTGCTTGGCGTGTTCGGCCACCGCCAGTACGGTCTTCATCAGCCGCAGCAGTTGCGAACGCCGCAGCACGGGCAGCGATAACCCGTCGTCGGTCTCGACCAGCAACTCCGAAATCGGCACCTCCAGCGTCTTCTGCCACTGGTAGACCACGCTCAGCGGCACGTCGGCCGTCTCCCGCTCCTGTTCGGCCAGTTGCCTTAGGTCGATGTTCAATCGTCGCGCCATGGTGCCGCGCGAGATGCCCTGCAACCGACGCACGGCTGCCAGGCGGTGGAGGGGCTGGGCCACCGGCCCCACCGTCGTGGGAATCGGCGGCACCGTCTGCCCCAGCCCGGTGGGGACACAATGTCCAATGCTCATGGTAACGGACCTCCCGGTTCGCAGCGCAGCGCGAACCCCTAACAAAGAAATGGATGAAAGAAGAACGAACCATACGAATCAGGACACGGCATTGGCATTCGCCAATCGCCGAACCGAACCGCGACGCCGGTGGCCCATCACACCCACGTCGCACCCTGAACTGGCCCGTTCACCTAACCGCGGTGGCGGAAGGCCGCTGTCCCATAAAAGAATAATAATGCCCTGGACCTCGCCACCGCCCTATTATACCCGACACCCGAACATCGGCAAGCCGGCTCAAACAATCAGCCATAGAATTGCCGCTCGGTTAACCGTATTACGTCCGGCGCTGGAAAACGGTTCACAGGGTGACAAGGAGTTGCGGGATTGCGACGATTTGTCCGTCAGTAGTGAGTGGCACGACCATCTTGGCCGTGTTGGCTCACGGGCTGAAAGCCCGTGCCACAGGATTGCTGGCGATCCCGAATTGCCGTTCCTGGCGGCCATCTCATTCACCCAAGGCGAAGTCCTTCAAGCGGGCCAGATAATTGGGCCGGATCGGCCGGCTGGCGGCTCGCGGCAGGCTGTGATTTCGCTCGACGATGCGATAGCCATTTTGGCCGCCATGCACGATCACCGTCTCTCCCCGGCTTCGCTGCAAACCGGTGTGAATGGCAGCCTCCTTGCCCAGCGAACGAGGATGGCTGATAAACCTGATTTGGGGGTAATGCCGGGCCAACTCATGAGCGACCTCGGCGGTGGCATCGCACGAACCGTCGTCGATAATTACCACCTCAAACGGGCTGTTGGAGTCGGCGGCCATGTCCAAGATCTCGTGAACCGACGCGGATAGTGTCCCCTGGGCATTCTTGACCGGAAACAATACGGACAGCGAGCATTGCACGAGGAGTTCCTTTCGCGAGGAAGACAAAAGCTGTGCGGCGCCGGTAAATTTTCGTCAACTTTGCCAGTCCGTCTGAAATGCCCCCTGGCGACCGACGGTCACGCAGATTATGCTAAAGTTTCCTTCCCTTATCGGACAGGCGAAGGGGACTGTCCCGGTTTTTTTTGGCGGGCACCCGCTTGCGGGTCACGTTGGTCGGCCACAAAAAATGGGACTGTCCCCTTGGGACCACAGAAGAAGCGGAAACGCGTGCCATGCCGGAAACAACCGCAAACGGACCAGATTTTTCCCGCGGCGAAGGGCTCCTGCCCGCCATTGCCCAGGACGCCCAGACCGGCGAGGTCCTCATGTTGGCCTACATGAACGACGAAAGCTACGCCGAGACGCTGGCCAGCGGCCGGGCGGTTTATTACAGCCGCAGCCGGAAAAAACTGTGGCGCAAGGGCGAAGAGAGCGGAAATGTGCAACTCGTCCGTGCCCTCTACGTCGACTGTGACCGGGACACCATCCTGCTGTCCGTTGAACAGGTGGGCGGCGCCGCCTGCCACGAGGGCTACAAGTCCTGCTTTTTCCGCCAAGTAACCCCGCAAGGGCTGAAAGTCGTCGCCGAACGAATCTTCGACCCGGCGGTGGTGTACGCCAAGAAATAGCCGCCCGCGGCCCATCCATCCCCGTACAAAGTCCGTTGAGCGGCCGGCGGCACGTCAATACCATCGAGAAGATCATTTAGCGGCCGGCAGCGCGCCGGCCACCACACCAAAAATGAGTCACGTCTTGAAACTAGGCATCCCGGCCGGCAGCCTCCAGGAGGCCACCGCCGAACTGTTTCGCCGCGCCGGCTACCGCATCACCTTCAGCTCGCGCAGCTATTATCCGAACATCGACGACGACGAGATCGAGTGCCTGTTGATCCGCGCCCAGGAAATGGCCCGTTACGTGGAAGACGGCGTCCTGGATGCCGGCCTGACCGGCTATGACTGGGTGGTCGAGAATGCCGCCGACGTGCATGAGGTGGCCGAGCTGGTCTTCTCAAAAGTCAGCCGACGGCCGGTGCGCTGGGTGCTTTGCGTGCCCGAAGATTCGCCGATCAAGTCGGTTCACGACCTGCAAGGCAAGCGGGTCGCCACCGAGGCAGTCGGGCTGACCACCCGCTACCTGGCTAAGCACGGGGTGACCGCCAAGGTGGAGTTCAGTTGGGGGGCGACCGAGGTCAAACCGCCCAAATTAGTCGACGCGATTGTGGAGGTCACCGAGACCGGCACCTCGCTGCGGGCCAACCACCTGCGGATTGTCGATGAGGTGCTGCAGAGCACCACCCGGTTCATCGCCAATCGGACCTCTTATACCGACCCGTGGAAGAAGCAGAAGATCGACGACATCGTGCTGATGCTGCAAGGGGCCATGGCCGCCGAAGGCAAAGTCGGGCTGATGATGAACGTGCCCGCCGACCGGCTCAAGAGCGTGCTCAGCTTGTTGCCGGCCTTGCAACAACCCACCATTTCGCATCTTGCGGATGAACAGTGGGTGGATGTCAACACCATTATCGACGAGTCGATCGTGCGGCACATCATTCCCCGGCTCAAGGCGGCCGGGGCGCGAGGCATCGTCGAGTATCCGTTGAACAAGGTCATTGACTAGCCTCCCTGCGGGCCATGAGCCGGCAGAAGGCAGGCGGGCCGGCCTTGGCCCGGCTTGGCGCATTCTCTTCCCGCAACTGCCCGTCCGTCGGCGGGCCGGCAAACCGAAACTGGGACCTGCCAAGGCTTGCGGCCACATCGGCAATACTGGCTGTGACAGTACGCCGCGTCGATCTCAATCGGTCCCATCAAGCCCACGACCTTCCGCCTACCGTAGGAATGGCCACACCAGCCCACACCTCACAGGCTGGCGCGGCCAATCGCCGCAAGCCCATAGGTTGCAAGCACGCCCGGAGGGATTTGAACCCCCAACCCTCGGTTCCGAAGTTCAGCAACCAAACGCCAAACTCAAACGGTTTACGGCTTTACGATTTCCGTATTTTCCAGATTTCGACCCCTTTTGCAAGGGTTTAGTACGGATTTAGTACGGCCGGGCTTAGTCTGAAGTGTCACACACAGAATAAAGAGGACTGAGGATGCTTGGTCGCGACCGTGAGAGGACCGCCTGCCATGAGCAGTCAACAGATCGCGCAAGGAATGCTTAAGCGAAATGTTCATCATGCCCGCAGATTATGGCTGCTGCCAGTCCTCAAGCGTGAGACCTGGAATCCGGCTAAACTCTCCAGTATTGTGCGTCACCAGGGTACAACCGTTGGCCCGGGCGATAGCCGCAACTTGAAGGTCGTAGGGGCCGATCGGCGCGCCCAGGCTTTCCAAGTGGTGACGTATATCGGCATGGTGCTCAGCCGCTGCATCATCGAATGGAAAGCTGCGGTACGGCCGCATCAGAGCATCGACCTTGGCCCGATTGGCAGCCGCTTTCGCGCTGCGGAGGCAGCCGTAATACAGTTCGCCAAGGACTATGGAACAAACGCATACGTCTGCCGGCTGCCTAGCGCGAAGTCGCGGCACGGCTAGCGAGTTCGAATCGCGCAGGAACGCCACCCAGACGTTCGTGTCTAGCAGGTACGTCACGCCATCTCCACCGGCTTGGGCAGTTCGCCCTGTGGCGGGCGAACGAATGTCTCGTCGTCAATGGAGCCGGCCAGAGCAAAATAGTCGGACGGCCAGCCGGGCTGCTCGCTTGCGGCTGCCGAGGGTTCGGTCACCTTTGGCTGGACGACCAACACCACCTCAAAGTCGGCTTCGGGCGCTCCAAGCGGGATGCTGACGTGCAGCACGCCGTCCTTCCCGGTGCGTTCAGTCACTCGCAATGTCTGCACCATAACGTCTCCGTTGTCAGAAGGGGCGTCGATCACCCCACAAACTCATTGTATCGTTCATTGCCGCCTGTTCCGTCACCCCCTCCAGGTTTTCCAGATGGCCTACCGTGATAGTCTATCCACGCGGCCTTTCACCGGCAAGATAGGTCGTGCCTTCGTTGAAGCACCGAAAGGGAAACGGGCTCTTTCAAGCGACGCAACACCGCCAACCGTTATCCCCCGTCGTGCGACCCACGGCAGCACGCTGCTGACGAAACGACTAGCGCCTATCAATCGCATCAACCCGAGGCATTGGTCCAGCAAGGAGACTTTCGCCCCCAACCGAATCGCCACGACGGCTATCCGCCGACGACATTGGGTTTCCCCCCACCCGCCATGGAGCGGCGGCCACTGCGGGGCCGCCGGACATCGTTTCTTGGCCGGCAGCCACGCCCACCG
>JAJYGU010000065.1 GCA_021784975.1 Planctomycetota bacterium | reverse complement strand
GCGCGAATGGCTTGGTCATGTAGTCGTCGGCGCCACTCTCGAAACCGGTGAGCTTCTGTTCCAGAGCATCGCGCGCGGTCAGCATCAGCACTGGCGTCTGCTTGTGCGCCTCGTGGCGCAGCTTCCGGCACAGCTCAAGCCCGTCCATGCCCGGCAGTGTCAGGTCGAGGACAATCACGTCGAAATCATGTACTACCGCCAGATGCAATCCGGTGACGCCGTCACCGGCAAAATCCACGACATGGCCGCGCTCTTCTAGGTAGTCGCCAATGTTGGTCGCGATGTCGTTATTGTCTTCGATCACCAGCACGCGCATGCAGGATCCTCCCCCCGGGCGGCGGCGCCCTCGCTGATGAAAGCTTACCGCGATCGCGCACGGCGCTGGCGCGGGTGTCGGCAAGCGCGAAACGCGCACCCGCCAGGGCCAAGAAAAAGCCCGATGAGGCGCCGTTGGGGAAACCCGCCTCATCGGGCTCAAGCTACTGCCCCGATTACCGTAATCCGCAATGCCCGAGACCCAGGCGAATTCGCACGATCACAGTGGCGTCTTTGTAGGCTTCGGGCGTTTAAAGCCCTGTTAAGTGCAGCGCAATCGGGCGTTAACCATTGCCCGTCGGCTCATCCAGCACCCGGGTTCGCCGACCGTCCTCGCGGAACCCGGTAAGCCGGCGTCGAGACCGCGCGGCTGCGCGGACGTTCTTCTGCCGTCGGCAAGCACTCGGAGTCGGTGGATCGAGGGCTCGCGCCAGGCCGCACCTGCTGAACGCCGCCAGCCGCCAGCCGCCCCCGCACGGATTTCGGGGACGAGGGGACGTCTCCGGGGCGCCAATCGTCAGGCGGCGCAACCTCGTCCCCGGTCGGGACTCCCCCGACCCGACGAACCATCCGGCTTTCCTGGCGCTGGCCGATGACGACACCGACCCATCTCAAGGGCGCCGCCGTTGCCTCCGTTCCAGCAACGCGATCACCGCCGCCGCGACATCCACGCCGGAGGCGGCCTCGATCCCCTCGAGACCGGGCGACGCATTGACTTCCAGCAACAACGGGCCGCACTGGGAGCGAATCAGGTCCACGCCCGCCACCTCAAGGCCCAGCGTGGCCGCAGCCTCTATCGCGAGACGCCGTTCCGCGGCGCTGAGCCTGACCGCTTCGGCGCTGCCACCCCGGTGCAGATTGGCGCGGAACTCTCCCGGCTGCGCGCAGCGCCGCATGGCGGCAATGACGCGCCCGCCGACGACAAAGCAGCGGAGATCGCAACCACCGGCCTCGCCGATGAACTCCTGCACCAGGAAATTCGCATACAGGCCGCGGAATGCCTCGATGACGCTTTGCGAATTCGATCGCTTTTCCGCCAGGACGACGCCTTGTCCCTGCGAACCCTCGTTGAGCTTGATGACATGCGGCGGATCCCCCAGGAGCGAGAGCAAGTCGGCCGTGTCGTCGGGATTGTCGCCAAATACGGTCCGGGGCAGCGGCAGCCCGGCCGCCGCGAGCAACTGCAGGGCGCGCAGCTTGTCCCGCGCCTTGAGGATCGCGTCAGCGCTATTGGGCGTGTAGGCGCCCATCATCTCCAGTTGCCGCAGCACCGCCGTGCCATAGAACGTGACCGCGGTGCCAATGCGGGGGATCACGGCGTCGATGCCATGCAGCGCCCTGCCACGATAGTGAAGGGCAAAATCCCCCGGGGCGATCCGCATGTAGCAACGTAGCGGATCAAGTACGCGCACCTGGTGGCCGCGCGCGCGCGCCGCTTCGACGAGGCGGCGTGTTGAGTAGAGCCGGGTGTTGCGCGAAAGGATAGCCAGCTTCAAGCGCGGGGCCCTGCGGCAGTTGCAATCGCCCTGCGCGCGGGCGCGGGAACTGGAGCGGGTGAAGGGAATCGAACCCTCGTCAGTTGTCGGGTGGGAAGGTGACCTCGCGGCCACCCTCCCCGCTAAGAACCGTACGTGAGACTTTCGCCTCATACGGCTCAAGCAGCCGTGAACTCGAACGTCACCCGCGACGCTGAGCGGCAGCCTATCCCGTAGTGCCACGCGCGTGCAACTGCACGTGACACGTCGGGTGGAGCAATTGCAAGTTGGACAGCCGATCCGAACCTCCGTAGACCCGCCAGACCACGTGATGGACATGCCATCCCGTGGTCTTTGTGATCTTGGCGGCGCAGACCGGACAAAGCCCTCCCTGCCGGTTCCAAAGCCAAAACAGCTTCCTGCGTCCTTGCAGGCTTGACCCCATCCGGCGAGTCATCCGCTCGTCGAAGTAGGCTTCATCCTTGGGATCGTAAGGGTTCGCGTCGGACCGCACCTTGATGTAGCTGCCCACGGAAATATTGGACAGCCGCACCAGTGGGTACTTCTCCGCCTGAAAGAGCCAATCGCGTGGACCATTCGAGCGGAAATACCGCCGTTTGATCCAGCGCTTGCCCTTCGTCGGATGCCGACGCACCGACCAACGCCACACCGCCCGCCATATCTGGTGATCCATCCGCGCGAACGGACGGGATGCGTGCACGACCCGGTGATAGTTGCCCCAGCCCCGAATCATCGGGTTGAGGGCAAAGATCACGTCGTCTTGCCTGGCGCCCCGCAGCTCCCGCAGACGGTCCCTGAGTTTGGCGTAGAACACCTTGGCGTTTCGCTTCGACGGCACGATGCGCAGGAAGTCCTTTCTAGCGTTCTCCTTGATGTGCTTCTGCACATGCCACCCAAGAAAATCAAACCCTTCCGTCACGTGGGTGATCTGCGTCTTCGTCGCCGAAAGTTCTAAACCGCGCTCAGCGAGAAACCCCACGATCAGCGGCTTGACCCGCGTTTCCAGTATTTCTTTCGAGGCCCCGGTCACGATGAAGTCATCCGCATAACGGACAAAGTTGATCTTGGCGCGACGTGGAAGACTGTCTTTCAACAGTCGTTCCATGCCGCCCAGCACCAGATTCGCCAAGGTCGGAGAGATGATTCCTCCCTGTGGCGTACCGGCGACCGTCGGAAACAACGTACGACCCTCGACATATCCGGCCTTGAGCCATCCCAACAACACGTGTCTGTCCATCGGTACGTGGCGTACCAGCCAGTCATGGCTGATGTTGTCGAAGCAGCCTTTAATGTCGCCCTCCAGCACCCATTGCGGCGAATGCTTCCTTGCCAGCCCGTTGTGGCACTGGGCGATGGCATCCGCCGTCGAGCGTCCGGAGCGAAAGCCGTAGGAGTTCAAATCCCCACGGGTCTCCGCGACGGGATCGAGCGCGAGCCAATACAGCGCTTGCATCGCCCGATCTTTCATCGTCGGAATCCCAAGAGGACGCTTGCCCCCGTTAGCTTTCGGGATATGCACCCGTCGGAGCGGTTTCGGGCGGTAGCCACGCGTCTCCAGCGCGGCGATCGCCCTCACCTTCTCCTTGGGCGTAGACCAGGTGATGCCATCTACGCCCGGGGTCTTGCGGCCTTGGTTCTCCGTAACCCGACGCACCGCGACTGCTTTTGAGGTGGTCGAGCGGACGAGTAACCGTTGCAGGAATCGGACCCTGCGCCAGTCTTCGTCCTTGGCTGCCTTCGCTATGCGGATCTGCAACCTCCGGACGCCCTGGAACGTCTCGGCCCACGGAATCGTGTGCCAATCAGTCCAGCGCGCGGAGGCAATATCACCATCAATGATGGCGTCCATATCAGTCCTCCAAAGTTGGAGCGGGTGATGGGAATCGAACCCACGTCAGCGGCTTGGGAAGCCGCCGCTCTACCATTGAGCTACACCCGCCCATAACCCTTTGGGGATGGACGCCTCCCCCGACGGGGATTCGTCACCCCATCGGGAGTCGGTTGTCAGACCTGTCTAGCGACAGGCCACCACGCGGAAGTCTGCACCTTTTCGGGTAGGGGCGATCGTTTCATCCCCTATCCCGGCCATTACAGCCGGGCCTTCGCTTTCTCCGCGATCCTGTGCCCGCTAAACCTTCAATAACCCTTGCGGGCATCTAGTCGGTACAGAGCGCCGACAGCTTAACGGGGTTTCCGTCTTCCGTACAAGTAACGGAAACGGGAGGGTTCTACCTATTTCGCCGAGGACTGTGATGTCAGCGTGTGCCCACCAAGCAGGGGCACAACCAGTCCTGCACCTTTTGGTACGAGGCCCAAACGCTTTGGCCTCTATAGCTTGACGACGATTACGACGGTAGTTTGCTTGCGCTAACCCTTCGTTTCAGCCTAGCGCCTCTCCGGGTGCGTTTACCCGGATACACGCCTCCCCCTCACGGGGTCAGCGTACCCCGTGGGGTGGCTACATTGTCAGATCGCTCAACACCGGGCAGTTACCCACCCCGCATCGATCCTAGGCTACAGACGGCTGAACGTCTGGTCGGGCTGGAACGCACGCACTCCACCCGACAATTACTTGCACGGCCTTCGCCGCGAACCGTCGTGGCCACGTATTTCTTGTGGGCACGACTCTCCCTTACTGCGTCCAGACATGACAATCCTGTCTGGAACAACCGGCAATCAGCGCCGGGTACCGCCCCTGTTTACGATGGGGAATCGGCTGCTACAGCAAAGGCGTGTGACTCGCAGCTGACGTCGCACGCTTGGGAAGCAACAGCTCTACCATTGAGCTACACCCGCGCTGGGGCGGCAGCTTACGCAGCGACCGTGATGCCGGCAAGCCCGTGTCCGCGAGG
>JAJYGU010000494.1 GCA_021784975.1 Planctomycetota bacterium | reverse complement strand
AGGCGAGCCGCGGCGATTGCTGCAACTGCTCCAGGATCGTGCCCCGTTTCTCGGCGAGGATGCGGTTCAAAGCGGGGGCCGCGTCTTCAAACTGGGGCAGATCGGCGGCAAAGAGCTTGAAGAAGGCCTGCTGTTGGCCACTCAAGAGCAAGGCGATGCCTTCGGGGATGCCGGCGATGCGGAGGTACTCCTGCCGCCAATAGCGGATCATGCCTTCGTCGAAAACGATATCGGCGTCGAGGATTTCGCCGGTCTTGGGATTGGTCCGCGATGGCCCCATGGCGAAGCCGGCCGAGGTGGTGATCCAGCGAAAGGTGTTGTAGCGGATGTCCTCCGGGTCAAACTGGTCCTCGGATTGCTGGTCGCGGACCTGGATGGCGTCGATGAAACCGATCTTCTCGAAGGCCTTGTTCCATTCCAGGATGCCCTCCCGCACGTACTGGCGATACTCGCGGGGCACGGTCTTCTCGATCCAGAAGATGATCGGCTGTTTGGGCGGCGATTTCTCGGCCGCCGGCTTTTCCTTTTCCAACTGCCAGCGGGTGACGTAGCGGACGTTGGGGGTCTCATGGACGTCCTGGGTGAAGTCCTTGACCACGCTCAAGAAGTGTCCCACCCGGTCGTCCGCCAGCCGCGGCTTGTAGGGAGTGGCCGGGAGCATCGACAGACCGTAGTGGATCACCACTTGCGTGCCGCGGGTGTCGGGGATCGAGTCGCCGCCAAAGAAATAGAAGAAGAGCCCTTTGGGCATCGAGAACACCGCGCTGAGCTCGATCTCGATGTTCTTGGGAAAGGCCTTCACTTCGGCCCAGGTGCTCCGCTGCGGGTCGGGTGTAATGCCAATGCCCGCCAGGTCGGTCATGAACAAGTCGGCCAGGTCGATTAACACCAGTTGGCCGCCGTTCTTCTCGCTTTTGATCGGCAGGGCTTTGATCACGCTGTCGGTATACGAGAGCTTGACCGCGTCTGCCTGCGGCGAGCCGGGCTGGGCGCGAAAACGGACGTTGCGGCGCACGACCAGGATCCGATCGCCGGCCCGGCGCAGAGTAATCAGCCACTGGTTGCCGAAGTTCAAGGTTTCTCCGCCGAGGTACATCAGCCCGGCCCCGCGAGCAATGGCGATCGGCAGGATCAGCTCCTTGTCATATTGGTTGGCGGCCAGCTCCATGAAGAGCTTCTGTTCCTTCTCGTTGTAATAGAGCGGAAACAGGCCTTCGAGGCGTTTGGCCCCCTCGACTACCTTGTCCCACTCGGGGAACTTCTTGACTCCCGCCAGCTTGGCGGGCGCCGCGGCGGCCGGCTCCTTGGGCTTGGCGGCCGGGGTCGGGCTGGGATTCTGGGCGGCATCGCCGCGGCATAGCGAGGCGGCGAAACCGACGTCCAAAAGCAGGGCCACGCTTAACATCCACCGTGTGCAGGAATGATTCGATCGCATGGTTCGTCCCTCGACAAATTGAAATCCGAAGCTCGGTGCTTCGGATTTCGGATTCCTTCGGTTTACGTCCGATCCCTTGCCCCTTCGCCCATCGGTGGGGTGGTGCAATGATAGCTGTCCACCAGCGCACGGTCAACAACCCAGTCGCGCGGGTTAGGAGATAAACTGGTGCGAAGATGGACCGGGCTACGCGGCCTTGCGGTAGAGCCCCGGCCGTTCGGCCGATTCGGCCGGCTGGTCCGCTTGGTAGAGGCGGAGGATTTGCTCTACCCGGCCGTTGCGGAGTACGTGGTAGCGGATGCCGCGCCAGTTGACGTGGCGGCCCGCCGAGGAAATCGCGATCGCCAGCCAGTGGGCCAGTTCGACCAGCGGGTTGGCCCAAATGTCGAAGAAACGGATCCGTCGCAGGGCTTTCTCGGGCCGGGCAAAATACGTTCGCACCAGATCTTGCCGCAGCCAGCCGCGGTAGACAGTGACCGCATAAAGAGCCGCGCTAATGGCCACCGGGATCCACGGGGAACACGCCCCGCCCAACAAACTCCACAGAAAAACAGCCAAATTGCCCACCCAAATGGCGTTCGTAAAGGTGGCCGACAACAGGCTGAACAGCCACCAATCCATGGTATAGAACCGGGCCACCAGGTACTGCCGGCGGATGAACGACATGGCCTGGCCGACCGATTGGTCCAGCGGCGAGCCTACCACGCAGGCCGGCTCGAATCGGACTTTGAGTCGGTGCCGCCGCATCAGGCGGCTAGCCACCAAATCGTCGCTGAGCGTTCCCTGCCACGCCTTGTGCAGTTCGATGGCGTCGAACACCTCGCGGCGGATCGCCCAGGAGCCACCCCAGATCAAGGTATGACTGCTCTTGGTCAACAGGGAGACCACATCGCAGTTCATGCTGTAGATCAAGGCATTAGCCACCGTGGCCCGCTTGGGCACGAACCACCGATAGCCGGTGACTGCCCCCCAGCCTGGTTCGTCCAGCCGGGCCACCAAGGACCGCAACCAGTCGGGCCGCGGACAGGCGTCGGAATCGACGAAGGCCAGGTACTTGATCCGCGGCGAAAGATATTGAGTCGCCACCCGAAGGTTATGGACCTTTTGTCCACTATCGAAGGCCCGCCCGGCAATGATGACTTGTGTTGGCGCCGACGGATGCTCGGCCATCGCGCGTCGGATGGCCGGGTAGGCGGGGTCGTCGGTGCTTTCCACGATGAAGAGCACCTCGAAGTCCTCGTAATCCTGGTCCAGGATCGCGCGGAGGTTGGTCTCGAGGTCCAGGTCCAGTCCCTTGCAGGGGGCGAACAGGGCAACGCGGCCGGCCGGTCGATGATGCTTCGCCGCCCGCAGAGAGCTGCGCACGTAGCGGCGATGCTCCCAGGTGAGCAGAGCCAGCAGGAGCGAGAAGACCAGCACCGCCGTGGACGAGATCAGATAGGCGGTCAGCCAAAACGCATCCATGCACACACCGTTGCCCGTGTCCAAGGCCGTTGCGCACCCGCCTGCCGCGGGCCCATCGCACCACCCTTAGCCGAGAAGATAACCCCCAGGCAAGGATAGGGTCAAGAGCAATTATTCCTTTTATTCCTTGATCAGATCCCGCACCGTCATCCCGGCCGGGATCATCGGTAGCACGTGCTCTTGATACGGCACTTGCACGTCCAATAGATACGGCTCAGTGGAATCGATCATTTCCTGCAGAGCGTCGCTCAGTTCCTCTTTCCGCCACACGTGCCGCGCCTCCCACTGGAAGCCGCGAGCGATGGTTACGAAGTCGGGATAGCGGACGTCGGGGGTAATGCCGTTGCCCAGCCCAATCGCCTCGGGATGATCGATCGGCCCGAGGTAGGTGTGGGCCCGGTTGGCGGCGTGGAAACGGTCCTCCCATTGCACCACCATGCCCAGGTGCATGTTGTTCAACAACATCACCTTGACCGGCAGCTTCTCGCAATAGCAGGTAGCCATTTCCTGGATGTTCATCAACAGGCTGCCGTCGCCGTCAATATCGACTACCAGCAGGTCGGGATGGGCCGCCTTGGCCCCCACCGCCGCCGGCAGCCCGAAGCCCATCGTGCCCAGGCCGCCGCTGGAGAGCCAACGCCGCGGCTTGCGGAACTTGTAGTATTGGGCCGACCACATCTGGTGCTGGCCCACGCCGGTGGCAATGATCGTGTCCCGATCCCTGGTCAGCCGCCAGAGCTCGTGGATGGCGTGCTCGGGCAGGATGCCGTCGAAATCCAGGTCGTAGTAGAAGGGCTCGTCGCGTTTCCAGACCGACACCTTCCGCTGCCATTCGGCGATGGCCGGGGCCTCGACGATTTCGTTCAGCTCCCTCAGCAGATACTTCACGTCACTGACGATCTGCAAGTCGGCCCGCTTGATCTTGTTGATCTCCGACGGATCCACGTCGACGTGCACGATCTTCGCGCGGTGGGCAAACTCCGACACCTTGCCGGTCACCCGGTCGTCAAAGCGGACACCGAAGGCCAACAGCAGGTCGGCGTTATCGACGGCGTAGTTGGCGTAGATGCTGCCGTGCATGCCGAGCATGTCCAACGAAAGCGGGTCGTCGCCCGGAAAACAGCCCAAGCCGGTGAGCGTGGTCGTCACCGGAATGCCCGTCTTCCGCACCAACCGGGTGAGCTCCTGGCTGGCGTCGGCAGCGATCATGCCTCCGCCGGCATAGATCACCGGACGCTTAGCCGAGCGAATCAGGGCCGCCAGGGCGGCAATCTCCTCCGGCTTGGCAAAGCAGTCGTTGGTGCGGTAGCCGGGCAAGTGCATCGGCGCCGCGTAATCCGGCACCGCCTCCTGGTTCTGCACATTCTTGGGAATATCGACGAGCACCGGACCGGGCCGCCCGGTGGTAGCCACATGAAAAGCCTCGCGCATGACGCGGGCAAGATCGTTGACATCGGTCACTAGATAATGGTGCTTGGTCACGCTGCGACAGACTTCCACGATCGGCGTCTCTTGGAAGGCGTCGGTGCCAATCACCGGCGTGCCCACCTGGCCGCTGATGGCCAACAGCGGGATGCTGTCGAGTTTGGCGTCGGCGATCGGGGTCACCAGGTTAGTGGCGCCGGGGCCGCTGGTGGCCATGCACACGCCAATCTTGCCCGTCGAGCGGGCATAGCCTTGGGCGGCGAAACCGCCGCCTTGCTCGTGCCGCGGGAGGATCACGCGGATCTTGTCGCGGACTCGGGTCAGGGCCTGGTGCAGCGGAATGCTGGCCCCGCCGGGGTAGGCGAAAATGGTATCCACTCCGTGGTTCACCAGGCTCTGAACGACAATATCCGCCCCGCTGACCCGCTGGGCGGCGGCCGATTGGTTCAGATCGGTGGATGGATTAGTTACCGTTGCCACAACATGACCTCCGAAACGCCTCTGGGATTGCCGCCACTGCGGGGCGGTCGTTAAACGCCCCGCACCTTCAGCCGCACCTGAACGAACCCCGTTGAAACTTTTAAGCATACGGCGATTTTCCTGTCAGTTCAAGGCACGTGGCCCCCACCTCAGACATATAGAGCGAGCCGCCATCTCTGTGGTTCGCCAGGTGGGTACGCAGAGCGGCACAGTCCCAATTTCTGTGGTACGGGCTTCCAGCCCGTGGAAAACCACAGCCAAGAAGTCGTGCCACATCGCCCGCCGCAAGAATCGGGACAGTCCCCATCGGACGCCATAAGTGGTCATCCTCTGCTGAGGTCCTTGACCGCCTGTGGCTTAAGGCGTAAACCTTCAGGTACGACGGTGCAGGTGATCAAGTCGGTCCCTTACCCCCCCCGAACAGGTGATGCCATGGATTCTCCGCGTATTCGACGCGCTCTGATTAGTGTCAGCGACAAGCTCGGGCTGGCGGGATTCGCCCGGGGGCTCGTCGCCGCTGGCGTTGAGATCTACAGCACGGGAGGGACCCGAAAACACCTCGAGAGCGAGGGCATTGCGGTCCGCGATGTCGCCGAGTACACCGGCTTCCCGGAGATGATGGACGGCCGGCTCAAAACGTTGCACCCGAAGGTCCACGGCGGTATCCTCTGCCGGCACAACAATCCCGAGGACATGCGGGCACTGGCCGAACACGGCATCCTCACCTTCGAGCTGGTGGTGGTGAACCTCTATCCGTTCGAGACCACGGTGGCCCGCCCGGGGGTCAGCTTCGACGAAGCCATTGAGAACATCGACATCGGCGGACCGACGATGGTCCGGGCGGGGGCCAAGAACCACGAGTTCACTACCATCGCCACCAGCGCCGACCAGTATTCGGAGATCCTCGACCAGATCGCCGCCCGCGGTTGCACCAGCGTCGAACTCCGTCGCCGCCTGGCGGCCGAGGCCTTCGCCCATACGGCCCGCTACGACCGCGCCATCGCCGAGTACTTCGCCGGCTCTACCGCCGCCGGCCCTTTCCCCGGAGGCATATCCATTTCATTGACCCGCAAGGCCGTGCTCCGCTATGGCGAGAATCCGCACCAACGGGCCGCCTTGTACGCGCGTCCGGATGACGGCGGCGCCAGCGTGGTTGCCGCCCGGCAACTCAACGGCAAGGAACTCTCCTACAATAATCTGCTGGACCTCGACAGCGCACTGGCAATTGTACGTCAATTCGCCGCTCCGGCGGCGGCCGTCATCAAGCACAACAACCCTTGCGGAGCGGCCGTGGCCGACACGCTGGCCGAAGCCCTTGCACGGGCAATGGCCGGCGATCCGTTGAGCGCCTTCGGCTCGGTGCTCGGGCTGAATCGCCCGGTCGATGCCGCCACCGCGGAGGTACTCACCGCGCCGGGACTCTTTGTGGAAGCCATCGTGGCCCCCGATTTCGACGACGAGGCCCTGAACATCCTCACCACCAAGCCGAAGTGGAAGACCAACGTGCGGTTGATGAAGGTGGGAGCCTTGGAGCGGAGCCAATCGCATTGGACTTACCGTTGCCTGGAAGGCGGCGTGCTGATGCAGGAGGCCGACGTCCTGCCCGATCCCGAGGACCTTTGGAAAGTGGTGACCGACGCCCAGCCGACCGAACCCCAGTGGCAAGACCTGCGAGTGGCCTGGGAGCTGGTCCGGCACGTCAAGTCGAACGCGATCGTGCTCTGCAAGGACCGGATGCTGCTCGGGGCCGGCGCCGGCCAGATGAGCCGCGTCGATTCGGTAGAAATCGCCATCCAGAAGGCAGGCGACCGGGTGGCCGGTTCGGTGCTCGGCTCGGACGCCTTCTTCCCCTTCCCCGATTCGATTGAAAAGGCCGCAGCCGCCGGCGTGACCGCCGTAATCCAGCCGGGCGGATCGAAGAGCGACGACGCGGTCGTCACCGCCTGCAACCAACGCGGCCTGCCCATGGTCTTCACCGGCCGGCGGCACTTCAAGCACTAGGTCAGGGATCAGGGATCAGGGATCAGGCGGGTGGCGTTTAGCGGCCGACGGTACGTCGGCCAAGACACGCGTAACGGCGACGGCGCGCATCGGTCGGCAGCATCGTGGCAACTATCTTGGACAATATCGTGGCGACCAAGCGGGGGGAAATCACCCGCGCCAAGATCGCGTTGCCGGAAAGCGAACTGCGCCAGCGGCTGCGCGAAGCACCACCAGTGCGTAATTTTCTGGGCGCGGTCTCGTCGGCTCCGCCCATCCGCTTGATCGCCGAGGTCAAGAAGGCCAGCCCCAGTAAAGGCGTCATTCGCAGCGATTTCGACCCCGTCGCGATTGCGCGAATCTATCAACAGCACGGGGCCGCTTGCATCAGCGTGCTGACCGACGAGCCCTACTTTCAGGGCAGCCTGGAGTACCTGCGGCTGATTCGGGCGGCGGTTGATCTGCCGGTGTTGCGAAAAGATTTCATTCTTGATCCCTACCAGGTGCTCGAAGCCCGCGCGGCGGGTGCGGATGCCGTGCTGTTGATCGCCGAGTGTTTGGACGATCAGACGCTAAAACTGCTGCACGATGCAGTGGTTGCTTCGGGCATGACACCGCTGGTAGAGCTGTATGAGCCCGCCAATTTACCGCGGGTGTTGCGGATCGGGGCTCGGCTGGTAGGCATCAACAACCGCGACCTCCACAGCTTTCAGACCGATCTGGAGCACACCCTGCGCCTGCGGCGGCAGATTCCGGCTGATCGCATCGTGGTGGGCGAAAGCGGCATCCGCACCCGCCAGGACGCGCTGCGATTGGAGGCGGCCGGGGTGCATGCCATGCTGGTCGGCGAGACGCTCATGGCTCGCCACGATATCGCCGCCGCAATGGACGAATTGCTGGGACAGCAGTGGTCCTTTCTCCCTCCGGGAAATGGCTAGCGCGGATTATTCATAAATCACGTGGAAAGCTGATCGGTGGCGGACCGATCGCGGGCTCGGACCTCGAAGGACACAAGCCGATGCCAACGCATCACAGCGGCATCAGCGCGAACACACCCCAGCCCAAGTATTCACGTGTGTAAGTGGCGTAGCGACCGGGTTCCGAGGTCAGTTGGGCGCGAACCTCTTTGGCCAACTCGTCGTCGGGGTTGGCTTCAAGCCATCGGCGCATGGTGAGCCATTTGGCCGCCTCGTATCTATCCCAGCCGTCCTGGTCAGCCAAAACCATTTCAACGACGTCGTAGCCAAGCTGGCCGAAAGACGCGAGAAGTTCCGGAAGCATGAGAAAGTCCGAGATCGAGTGGGCAAGACAGCCTTTGGCAACATCTTCCGTCGGCGGTAACTGCCGCCAGTAGGGCTCGCCGATCAGGATGATCCCTCCGGTGCGCAGGCTCCGCGCCAGAAGCTCGATGGTGCCGGCGACTCCCCCACCGATCCAGGTAGCACCGACACAGGCTGCCACACTGACCTTCGCGTCAGAGACATAGCCGCCAGCGTCGCCATGGATGAACTTGACTTGATCGGCGACGCCGAGTTCTTCAGCACGGCGTTTCGCGTGCTCGGTGAACAATCGGCTCATGTCGATGCCGGTGCCGATGATGCCGTGATCGCGCGCCCAGGTGCACAGCATCTCCCCCGAACCGCTGCCGAGGTCGAGCACTCGGGCGCCCGATTCCAGACTCAGCGCCACGCCGAGAGTGGTTAGCTTTTCGGGTGTGATCGGGTTGTGGATGCGGTGAGCACTCTCCGTGATGTTGAATATTCGTGGGATGTCCATGGTGAAATATTTGTTACCGGCGTGAAAAGATTTGGTCACCGCCCAACGCTGAAGCTCACCTGCCGCGGCGGCTAGTGAGACCTTGAGTGCAGCGGGTGAGGGGCGTGGGCACGGCCGCTACGCATCAAATTCCTGTGGGCTTGCGACGAACGCTTCAAAGGCTTGAGCGATAGCTTCCTGATTCCTAATCCCGACCTGACCCCAACTTTTCCCTTTAGTCTCTCGACCTCCGCGATGGCGCTACGTACTTCCCAGTGCAAGACCGAGCAGATCGATACGATTGCTATCACCATCACGGCAACGCAGCCGGCAATAAGGTACTCTAGCGAAATCATCGTAAATCGTTTATCGAATTGAAAGAGGGACGCAGCTAGAATTGGTGAGGTGTTGGTGATAAGGTGACTGCGTCTCCAGGTCGCAATCTAGCTGCGGACCTGTTTCTACTCCCCTGTTTCTACTCCCGGAGCGCGGGTTTCAGTGGCCATGAGAGGTGCGGGCGGGACGCCCGCGCTCCAATTTAGCCGAGCCAGTTGGCGATTCCCATACGCTCTTCCCGGAAAATGCGGGGGTCCATCGGCTTTACTTCCGGAGCGATCAACGGTCGGAAGCCCATGTGGCTGAGCACGTCCTTTTCCAGGTCCAATCCCGGGGCGAGCTCGATGAGCATCAGCCCTTCGGGTACCAGCCTGAACACGCAGCGTTCGGTGACATAGAGGACTTTCCGGCCGTCTTTCCGGGCGGCCTTGCCGCTGAAGGTGATCTGCTCGACCTGATCGACGAACTTCATCACCTTGCCCTCGGCGCGGATTTGCAACTGGCCGTCCTTGGCTTCGGTCTGGGCGCCGGCGGCGGTGAACTCGCCGCAGAAGATCACCTCTTTCGAGGACTGGGTGATGTTGATGAAGCCGCCGCAACCGATGACTCTCGGGCCAATCTTGCTGACGTTGACGTTGCCTTCCTTGTCGACTTGCGCCAAGCCGACGCAGGTCAGGTCCAGCCCGCCACCGTCATAGAAATCGAACATTTCGGTCTGCGACACGAAGGCGCTGGGATTCTTGGCGGGGCCGAAGTTCTTGCCGCCTTCGGGCAGTCCGCCCAGCACACCAACCTCGGTGTTCAGCATCAGCGAGCGGAAGATTCCTTCCTCGTGGGCCACCGCCGAGACGCCCATGGCAATACCGACGCCGAGATTCACTTGGTAGCCGCGGCGGAGCTCCATCGCCGCCCGACGGGCGATCACCTTTTCCACCCCGAGCGGCCAGGGCTTGAACTCCTTGTCGAGGTCCACCCGCACCTTGCCCGAGTAGCTGGGGTCGTACTGTACGAAGAGGGTGGCCGGATGGCTCTCCGGCGACGAGGCCACCACGATGTAATCGACGAACACGCCGGGGATGCGGACGTCGTGCGGGCAGGCGGGCCGGTCGGAGAGTCGCTGCACCTGGGCAATCACGATGCCGCCGCTATTGCGGACGGCCATGGCTCCATCGAGGTTCTCCATGCACAAGCCTTCTTCCTCGATGGTGATGTTTCCCTCCGGGTCCGCCGTAGTGCCGCGTATCAGGCCCACCTGCGGAGTAAACGGCTTGTAGCGGAGCATTTCCTGGCCGTCGATGCGGACCACTTCGACCAGGTCCTCGCAAGCTTTGGTGCGGTCATTCATTTTCCCGCCCTCGATCCGGGGATCCACAAAGGTGCCCAGACCCACGCGGGTGATCAACCCGCAGCGATGGGCGGCAATCTCGCGGTACAACTGGCAGAGCGTCCCTTGCGGCAAGTTGTAGGCCTCGACCTGGTTGGTGGCTATCATTTTGGCCACCTCGTAATTCAAGCCGATGTGGCCGGCGATGATCCGCTTGACCATGCCGGTATAGGCGAAATGGTTCATGCCCTTGCGTTCGAAGCTCAACGGCCCCAGACCGGCCGCCCACACCACCGTGAGGTCCTTGGGCGAACCGGTGGCCGCAAACGAGCGATAGAAAGCGGGATAGAGCTCTTCCGCCGGGGTGGGCACGATGAGCACCGTTGCCCCGTCGGGCACCGATCGGATAGCTTCGTCCGCGGTAACGATTTTCGGCATTGCCTTGCTCCTGCTAGCCCGGTAGGATGCGTCTGCAACGCATCCTGCGCTGCTAGTGCGTTACCCTACTAAGTGCGTCGCGGATGCACCCTGCTTCTAGCTAGCTATCATACCTAGCTCTTCTAGTTTCGCAAGCGCTGTGGGTGCCTTACGCCCCTGGTGCGTCGCGGACGCACCTCTAGCCGGCTCTTTCCAAGAGAGCGTGCGTTGGCACGGCGGGCAGGGAGAAGTGTGGGGCAGGGATCGGGCAGTGGCTGGAAATCGCCAGTGGACCGGCTGGTCCGTCGGCAGTAGCATCCCACCTGTGGGATGCGATGCCAGCGAGGATTTGTTCCGCCACCGCTAGGGCGTCGCGGCCGGCCTGCCCGGAAACGCACGGCTGCCGTTGACTGCGGATGGATTCCACAAAGTCGTCCAACTCCCGCGACAAGGCGTCTACCGCCGCCGATTGCACTTGCTCGCGGGGCAGGTGTTCTTCGGCCAAGTGGTCGCGGTAATAGGCAATCTGCTCGGGCGTCAGGGCATCCACATCGAACTGCCTCCGCAAGAGCGTCTGGCTGGGCCGGACCAGCGTAGCGGTTCGGGTGGCGAGATCGATGCTGGCGAACCCGCGCGCCGACCAGACCTGCATCCGTCGCATCTGCTGGTAGCTGACCCGCGAGGCAGAAAGGATGGCTACGCAGCCGCTATCGAACTCCAAGCGGGCGTTGGCCACGTCTTCGTGCCCGCCGAGGACCGAAATGCCCAACGCGTCGACCTTGCGGATCCGCCCCGGCGCCAGCGAGAGCACCAGGTCGATGTCGTGGATCATCAGGTCGAGCACCACGCCCACGTCGGTCGAACGGAAGGTAAAGCCGCTGGTGCGGACGGCCTCGATGAATTTGGGATCGGTCAGGTGCGGGGCGGCCGCCTCAAAGGCCGGATTGAAGCGTTCCACGTGGCCCACCTGAAGCACGGCGTTGTGCTCTCGGGCGGCGGCCAGCAACTGGTCGGCTTCCGCGCTGGTGGCGCAGATTGGCTTCTCCACCAGCACGTGGATGCCGGCCCTGAGCAGATCCAAAGCGACGCGACGATGGAACTGGGTCGGAGTAGCCACTACGGCGGCCTGCAACTGACCGAGCAGTTCTTGGTAGTCGGCGAATCCCTGCGTTCCGCATTGGGCGGCTACCCGATCGCGATTGTCCGGCCGCGGGTCGACGACCCCTACCAGATCAAGGTCGCGGCGTTGGGCGATCTTCTCGGCATGGAAGCTGCCGAGTCGTCCGGCGCCGATCACAGCCATGCGGAGGGAGGACATGGGAGAGGTCAATGGTCAGGGGTTCGTGGGGCGTGGACCGTGGGGCGTGAGGCGCGATTCGTACCATGCAAAATGAAAAAGGCAAAAGGCAAAATATCTTGGCTCCTACCTCCTGGCTCCCGCTCCACGCCTCCCGCCCAGCGCCCCACGGCTCGCGCCCCACGGCTCGCGCCCCACGGCCCGCGCCCCGCGGTTCACGCGGCCCGGCGGCGCTCGCGGCCGCGGCCGTGCATGCCTTCGTGTTGTCCTTGCACAAAACTCAGCAGATGGTTGACTTGCGGCACGAGCTGCCCGTTGGCCCGCAGGATTTCCCAGGCGTTTTCCAGGCCGACCTTGGAGCGGTACAGCAGCTTGTGGGCCTCGGCCAGGGCTTGGATGATTTGGGAGGGGAAATCGTTGCGTTTCAGGCCGACGGCGTTGATGCAACGCGGGCGGGCGGGATTGCCCTCGACCAGCATGTACGGCGGGACGTCGTGGCGGACGGCGCTGACCCCGCTCACGAAGCTGTAGCTGCCGATGGTGACGTACTGGTGCACCGCCACCGCCCCGGACAGCGAGGCGTAGTCATGGATATGCACGTGTCCGGCCAGCAAGGTGCCGTTGGCGATGATGATATGGCTGCCCAGTTGGCAATCGTGGGCCACATGGCAGCAGGCCATCAAGAAGTTGTTGTCGCCGACGGCGGTGACGCCCTCCTCCTTCTCGGAAGCGCGGTTGATGGTCACGCACTCGCGAATGATGTTGTGGTCGCCGAGGACCACTTTGGTGTCGCTGCCGCGATAGGTGATGTCCTGCGGCTCGCCGCCCAGGACGGCGTTCGGGTAGATATGGTTGTAGCAGCCGATGGTGACGTCACCCATCACGGTGACGTTGTTCTCCAGGCGGGTGCCGCGGCCGATGCGGGTCTTCGGTCCGAGGACGCAATACGGGCCGATCTCCACCTCGTCGTCGATTTGGGCGCGGGGGTCGATGGTGGCGTTTTCGGCAACATAGCTGGGCATAACCGCGGTTCCTTCACGGAGTTGTTAGAGCAAAACGGGGACAGGCACCTCGCAACACTCCCGTCCTGCGGACGGTAACGAGTTCTGGGTCAGCGGTAAGTGGCACGGCCCTCTTCGCTATGTTTGCTCACGGGCTGGAAGCCCGTGCCACAGAATTCCTTTACGCGCAATGTTTCAGTCCACAGTGGGTGTCGGCTTGGGCGGCAATCGCCCGAACCAAGGTGGCATTTAAGCGATGGCCGCTGCGGTAGGCGACGAAGCGGCCCGCCAGGTCGCAGCCGGCCAGCGCCAGGTCCCCCACCATGTCGACCATCTTGTGACGGACGCACTCGTCCGGGAAACGAAGCCGGTTGTCGATCAACCCGCGGCTGCCGAAAACCAACAAGTCTTTGACCGTCGCCCGTTGTCCCAGTCCCTGGGCCTGGATGGCGGCGGCCTCGGATTCCAACAGGAAGGTGCGGCTGGGGGCCAGATTGAGGTGGAAGTGGCGGGGCGAGAGCGAGATTTCCAGCGACTGGCGGCCGATCGGGCTGCCGCTGCCGTAGTCCAGCTCGTAGTGCAAGATCATCTTCCCCGAGGCGCAGGGCCGGGCCTCGATCCAACTCTCGTCACTACCCAGGCGGATCGGGTAGCGGACCACGCGCCGGCCACGAAGGGCCCCTTGCTCCACCGCCCCCGCCGCGTACAAGGCCTCGACGAACGGCTGGCTGGATCCGTCGCAGCCCGGCATTTCCGGCTGATTCACCCAGACTTCACAGTTGTCGATCTGCAAACCCGCCAACGAGGCCATGATGTGTTCCACCATCTCCACGCTGGCCGGGCCGCGCTGCAAGACCGTGCGGCGGGGAATCTCCACGCAATATTGGATGGTGGCCGGAATCCGCGGGCAGTCGGGCAGATCGCCGCGGACGAATACGATGCCCGTGCCGGCCGGGGCCGGACGAAACTCGACCCGCACGTCGCGGCCACTCCAATAGCCCACTCCTTCCACCACTGCCGAAGCGGCAATCGTTCGCTGATTTCGTGTTAGGTCCATCCAGGGCTGCCAATCGTCCGTGACCAGGTGAAGAGAACGCACTCCCTCTCGCGGCGGCCGGCCATCCTTGACCGACCGGCGACCGATGTGAAGACTACCTGCCCCAGGGAACCGTTTGCCCGCCGTTGGACACGCCGTTGGCGCGATTGGCGGTGGCCGGCAGCGAGGATCGGTTCAATTCGTCCAAGATTCTCTGCGTAATATCGAGGTCCGGGGCGTACCAGACCACCGGCCGGTTGATATAACCCAACACGCTTTGCGGCTGGTTGACGTTCACCTTTTCGCCGTTGAACCGCAGGACCACGTCGATCCCCATCTGCCGGCAGAAGTAGTCGGTTCGCTCCAAGACTTCCTGGTAGACGGTGTTGTAGATCTGGGCTTCGCGCTGCACGAAGTCTTCCTTCTGCCGCTGCACCTGCAGGGTCAACTCGGTTTGCTGCCGGGTCACGTTTTCCTCGGCGGCCTTATAGTCGGGCGTGCCCTTGCTGAGCCGTTGGAGGTCTTCGGTGGCCCGGGTGATCGCGTCGCGCTTCTCCTTCATTTGCTGCTCGGCGGCGGCCACGTCCCGCTTCATCTGCTCCATCGCCGCCTTGAAGCGGGTATGGTTCTGGAAGATGCGGTTGATGTCGATCAGGGCGATCCTGGTACCGGGCATCGATTGGCCGGCGGCTTGGTAGGCCGGCCGGGTTTGCATGGGCGCTTGGGCGTGGGCAGGCGCCGTCAGCCATGCGCTCGACGACAGTAGGACGGTGGGCACGAGGGCCCAAGAGCGGAACTTCGTCACGTCAGCACTCCTTGCTGTTGCGTCGGTCTTCCTGACCTGGCGTCCTCTCCCCGCAGGACGTCGCGCCGACTGGGTCCTTCGATCGAGTAGTATGGGTTCCCAGGGAAGCGATATTGTGCCGATTGGCGGACTTTGCGTAAAGAGCAGTTTGGATTTTTTTCAAGCTCGCTTTGACAAGCAGTCGGGTTTTCGCTATCCTCCGCCCCTCACCGCGGCCCATAAGGGGACAGGCGCATTTTTCGGCCGACCTTCGGTCGGTGCCCGGTCCGTACCGAGCGGACGACCAAACCGACGAACCATGCGCCAGCCCCCAGCCGGACAGGGACGTCCGGCCCACCGCCCACCATGGAGGGTGCCGAGCTTGAGTAGCGTATTAGTGGTTGATCCCGCGGAAGAAACGCGGGAGGTACTGGAAACCGTGCTGGAACGTCGCGGCATAAGCACCAGGTCGGCCGGCCGGCTCTTGGCCGGTTTGGCGTTGGCTCGACAAGCCCCGCCCGACTTGATGGTGGTCGACCTCGAATCGATCGACGACGCCGGTCATGATTGGTCCCCCTTCGGCGAACTGCCGGCGGACCATCGCCCTAAACTGTTGCTGTTAGGAACGTTTCGTCGTCAGGGCGATTCGTTCCCCGGCGGAGATTTTCTCCGCAAGCCCTATGAATACGCGGTCCTGATTCGTAAAATCGAAGAGTTGATAGGGGAATCTGGACCGTGCCCACCTTGTTCGTCATCCGCGGCGCCGATCAAGGAACCCGCTTTGAGCTGAGCGAAGCGGTGCTGCAGATGGGCCGTGATGCCTCGAACAGCATCCAGTTCCACGACACTGAAGTCTCCCGCCATCACGCTGAAGTTCGCCGCATCGACGGCGATTACGTGATTTCGGATCTGCACAGCTCCAACGGGACCTTCGTCAACGGCCAGCGGATCGAGCGGCACCGGTTGAGCACCGGCGATCAGGTCCAGGTCGGCTGCACGCTGATGCTCTACACCGGCCCGGCCGAAGAGACGCCCGAAGAACTGGCCAAGATCGTCAGCATCGCCACCGCGGCCGAGATCGGCGACCGCTCGCGGATCGTGCGCTCCTTCACCCAGCAAGAGGGCAGCCGCATCTTCGAGTTTCAAAGCGATGGGCCGCAGACCTCTTGGCTGGCCCGCGCCCGCAGCAATTTGCAGGTGATGTATCGGACCGCCCTGGCCGTCAGCCACACGCTGGACATCGACCAATTGCTGCAGCGGATCATGGAGTTGATCTTTGAATGGGTGGAGGCGGATCGCGGCTGCATCATGCTCTTCGATCCGGCCAGCCACGTCCTGCAACCGAAAGTCCACCATACCCGCAAGGGGATGCGCGCCGATCAGCGGATCAGCATCAGCCAGACGATCCTGGACTACGTGACCGAGCGCAACGAGGGGGTGGTTACCAGCGACGCCCGCCAGGATGATCGTTGGGACGCGGCCGGCAGCATTGTGCGAATGGGGGTCCGCGAGGCGATCTGCGTGCCCATGAAGGGCCGCTATGACGTGGTAGGGGTGATTTACATCGACACCTCCACCTCGCCCCAGCAGATGCTTCAGCACGGGGCGACCAACCGGTTCACCGAAGACCACCTCAAGCTGATGATCGCCATCGGGCACCAGGCCGCCTTGGCGGTCGAGGACACCCGCTACTACTCGGCCATGGTCCAGGCGGAGCGGCTGGCGGCCATCGGACAAACCATCGCCACCCTCTCGCACCACATCAAGAACATCCTGCAAGGCATTCGCGGCGGGAGTTACTTGATCGAGCTGGGCTTGAAGGAGCACGACGAGGAGATCGTCGGCAAGGGCTGGAAGATCGTCGACCGCAACCAGAACCGCATCTCCTCGCTGGTGCTCGACATGCTCACCTTCAGCAAGGAACGCAAGCCGGAACTGGCCGCCGGCAACCTCAACGCAACTGTGGGCGACGTGCTGGAGTTGATGCGGGCCCGCGCCGACGAGCTGCACGTCGAATTGCAATGGGGCGGCGATGCCTCGATGCCCGAGATGATTTTTGATCCCGAAGGGATTCATCACGCGGTGCTGAATGTCGTCACCAATGCCTTGGATGCCCTGGCCGACCGGGAGACGGCGGGTCGGATCGAGGTGGCCACCCAGTGCTGCCGCGACGAGGGACTGGCCCGGATCATTATTGCCGACAACGGTCCGGGTATTCCCGCCGAGCAGATGGAGTCGTTGTTCAGCCCGTTTCTCGCCTCCCGCAAAAGCCACGGCACCGGCTTGGGCCTGCCGGTGAGCCAAAAGATCTTGCGCGAGCACGGCGGCCAGATCGTGGTCGACAGCCGGCCCGATCATGGCTGCCGTTTCGTCTTGGAACTGCCAATCAGCCTGCCGCCGCCGAGCCCGGAAACAACCGCCTTTTCGCCGGGCGAAGAAGCCGGCATCGAGCGAAAGACGGATCCCGGCGGGTGACGGCCCGCCGCCGGAGCTTCGCCGATCTTCGCCCATCCTTGCCGCAATGATGTGCCTCGGATAGGATTCAAGCGGACACCGTGTTTCGGTTAAGCGAAAAAGGTCTGTGCATATGACGAAATACCAGGTGACCATCGTCCAGCGTCCCGAAGACTGGACGCCTGAGTCGCTCGACGACGTGCCGCTGGAGTTGGCCGGTCCGGTGGCCGTGTTGGGGGAGTACGTGGACTTGTTCCAGGCGCTCGATCGGGCAATGGAACACAACCGCTCGCCGCAGTCGCAGCGGCGTTGGGCGATCGTGGTTGAGCCGGGGTGTATGGGGCGGGCTTGGCCGATGGTCCGCCTATGTACCCCGATCGCCTATCAGGTGGCGCCAATCTGGTGGCCCGACGGCTGGGAGCCGCAGTCGCCGCTGGACGTGCCAAACTGCGTTTGGCAGGCCAAAGAGCCCGCCGATGCCCAATGGCTCGACTATCCCCAGGCAGAAACCATTATGCTCAGCCTGAACCGACAGTGCATGAGCCATCCCGGCGAAACGTGGTACATTGTAGTGGCGGTGGAGAACGAACCGGTCTCGCGGACCGTCTCCTGCGATCCGGACGGCACCGAAACGACGGTGGAAGTCCGCCGCACGCACACCATCCGCCCACTTAAGGGTGGCTACGGCGATTGCACGCATTGTCCCGGCGGCGACGCTCCTTGCGCAAAGGCTGAGTGGCATAACCAGGTGCAAGCAGTTCCCGTGACGTTGCGCCGCGTCTTCCGATAGCGGCGTTCGGCGCCGCGTCAAGATAAGCGGCCGTCCAGCAACAACTTCCACTTTCGCCAAGGGGACAGTCCCATTTTCGTCGGACGAAAATTGGGACAGTCCCCGACTTGTTCTTGGACGGCCGCTAAGTTGATGAGTTTTTCCCAGGGAGCGGGGGCGCCGCGCCCGCTTTTTCTGTGGCGGGCCGGACGCCCGCGCTCCAAAACATATTCACGTTATTGTGACGCGGCGACTTAGCGAGCGGCCAAAGCCTGAGGGCAGCGACAGTCTGGTCGCTGGTTGCTCAACACGGGCAATGCTCGCCCACCCAAGACGCGCCTTGGAAATGATTGCAACCCGAAGCGTGAGCGAGAGACGCAACCTACTGCCTCGCTTACGCTTCGGGTTGCCATGGTCGTCGCGGCGAATCTTCAGCTTTCGCTGGCGAACAGTGCAGCGCGGCACGCGGGTTGCGGACGAAAACCACTGGTTGTTCGTCAACAAGTGTCTCTGAACGCAAGGAGCGAAAAGCATGCGAGTGCATTGCATACTAGGGCTGGCTGCATCCCTGTATCTGGCGGCCGCGACCAGCGCGGTCCAGGCAGCCGGGGTCCAGGTCCAAGTCAATAAGGGCGGGGTGGAAGTCGGCGTTGGCTCCAAGGCCATGACCCAGGCCACCGCAGGGGTGACCCGACTGAAGGACCTCAACGGATTGCGGGTGTACAACACCAATCACCAGGAGTTGGGCAAGATCGAGGACCTGGTCATCGATCCGGCAGTGGGAAAGATCCGCTACGCCGTATTATCGTTCGGCGGGGTGTGGGGCATGGGGAACAAGTACTTTGCCATTCCGTGGGACAAGCTGTCCTTCGTTCCCAAGGGGCAGACGAGCGCTGGTACGGAGAGGGCAGCCTATTGCATCTTGGACATCAGCCGGCAGGCCCTCAAGAGTGCCCCCGGCTTCGACAAAGATCATTGGCCGGACTTCGCCAACGCCAACTGGAAAGCGCTGATTGACCAGTACTACCGCACGCAGCGTCAAGCCAGCGCCCCACAGAATCCGCGGCGATAAAGTCGTGTCCCGCTACAGGGAATTATCCCGACCGACCATGGGGGCATGGTCGGTCGGCATCCTTGGCGCGGCGCAAGGAGCCACCTCATGAGCCGGTTTGACCGCCGCCAAAATGCCACTGTCGTGCTTAGCGGCCGTCCAAGAACAAGTTGGGGACTGTCCCAATTTTCGTCCGACGAAAATGGGACTGTCCCCTTGGCGAAAGTGGAAGTTGTTGCTGGACGGCCGCTTAGACTGCGCCTTGGCTCAGACCACGGGAAAGGCGAGCACGGGCGGCCCCTATCGGGCCGCCACCGGCGAAGGCGGGTGCCGGCCGCTGGCAGGTATTCCAGGGGGCGGCTGGCCCAGGCGCGCCTCCACGTCAACCGCCTGGTGGATGGTGATGCCTAGCTCACGGATCTTGCTACGCAGCGTCCCGCGGGTGATATCGAGAATTTTGGCAGCCTGCGACTGGTTGCCTCCCGTATGGCGCAGCACCTTGGTCAACAGAAGGCGATCCATGAAGGCGGCGGCCTCGGCGTACAGGCCTGTCGAGCCGGCCTGCAAACGTTCGTCGATAAAGATATCCAACGCCGGTGCGACGGCTGCTCTTGCCAGCAGTTCGACAGGCAGACTCTCCAAGGTAAGCACCGGACCGCCAAGCTGCAGCACGGCCCGTTTCAATACGCTTTGTAATTCCCGCACGTTGCCCGGCCAAGCGTAGCGCATTAGCGCGTCCAGCGCCTCGGGTGAGGCTTGGCACGGCGAGCGGTCGAGTTCCCGGCAAAACAAGGCGAGGAAGTGCTCGACCAGCAAGCGGATGTCGCCGGTCCGCTCGCGAAGCGGCGGCAACTGGATGCTGAACACGTTCAATCGATAGTAAAGGTCGGCCCGGAACTGGCCGGCGGCCACCATCTGTTCCAGGTTGCGGTTGGTGGCCGCGACGGTGCGAACGTCGGTGGCGATGGTCTTGTTGCCGCCGACCCGCTCGAAGCGGCCCTCTTGGAGCACCCGCAAGACCTTGCTCTGCATCAGCGGCGTCATGTCGCCGACCTCATCGAGGAATAAGGTGCCGCCCGAGCACTGCTCGAACTTGCCGATCCGCTGGCTGTCGGCCCCGGTAAAGGCCCCTTTCTCGTGACCGAACAGCTCGCTCTCCAACAAGGGCTCGGGGATGGCGGCGCAATTGACGGCCAGTAAGGGGTCGGCCGCGCGAGGACTATGTTGCTGAATCGCGCGGGCCACCAACTCCTTGCCGGTGCCGCTTTCGCCGAGGATGAGGACGTTGACCTTTTTGGGAGCCACTCGGCCGATCGCCTTGTATACGTCCTGCATCGCAAGGCTGCTGCCCACCAAGGTGTCGCTGCTGATCGGCTGGTCGCTGCCGCCGACCGAGTGTTCCGGTGAGCAGACAAGTTTGCGGCTCTTGATAGCCTGGCCGACCAGTTCCCGCAGCTTGTCGAAATCCAACGGCTTGGAGAGATAATCGAAGGCGCCGTCGGCGATAGCTTCGATCGTGGCGTTCGCCGTGCCGTCAGCGGTGGTGAGGATGACCGGAATCGCCGGATCGCGCCGGTGAATCCGCCGAAACAGCTCCAGCCCCGGCTGATCCGCCACGTTGGTATCTACCACTACCACGTCCGGCTGATAGCGAGCTACTAGATCTGGACCGTCGCCAGCCTTCCCCGCAGGCAGCACGGTTACTTGGACGTCCGGAAAGAGTCGACGGAACGCCGGCGCACTCGCGGGGTCATCGTCGACGACTAGCAGCGACGGCATAGGCTCACATCCAGATCCTCTTACTGCGCCACGCCGCCAGATCGGCGTCGGCCGCCTGCCCCAGAAGCATCAACTTACGCGCCCCTCGCCAAATCCCGGCGCACCTGCATAGCTTTCACCTCCGGGGGTCAAACTACAGGTATTGTAAGTCGGCCCATTGCTCCGGCAAGCAGCGCAATAAGGCGTTTGCCATAGGGAAAAAACTGAAGCTATTTTGACCAACGCGGTCGTTTGGAAGTCGCCTTACCGGCGAACATGTTCGCTAGGTAGCCCGGAGATCCGGAAATTGGGTCGCGGAGCCCGTGCGCCAACAGGCCCTACGAAGAAGCCGGCCTGGCATGACTCTTGCAGTGGAGAAGCAGCGATCGGCGAGTCCGCGCTCTGGCGCTTGCGCCGGCAGATGTAATGACGGCGCGGCGGAGGCGGTTTGCTGCTATCCGAGGAATGAGGTACGAGGATTAGAACTGAAGGAGAACGAGGATGCAAACTCACAGATTTGCAAAGATCGGTGTTGCGTGCGGCGTATTGGCAGTCGGAATTCTGGCGGTCCGCTACGCCGACGCCCAGATGCGGCGCGGCG
>JAJYGU010000449.1 GCA_021784975.1 Planctomycetota bacterium | reverse complement strand
TTCAGCCCGACCATGCTTCGCGACCAACCTTCGGTCGGTGCCCGCCCGGGCTGAAGAATGAGCCAGTCCCCGTTGACGGAGGGTCCCCGCGATGCTGATCGCCAGAGTCACCGGATCGCTGGTCTCCACGGAAAAGGTCGAGTCGATGGTCGGCCACAAGCTGCTCTTGGTCGAGCCCTTCCGCCTCGATCCCAAAAAGCGGGACGCGCTGGTGACTACCGGCCGCTCGATCGTGGCCGTCGACACCATGGGCGCCGGCGTCGGCGAGCTCGTGTTGATCACCCAGGGATCGAGCGCCCGGCTCACCCCGGAAACCAAGTCGCTGCCGGTGGATACCGTGGTCATCGGCATCATCGACACCGTCCACATCGACCAGACGTGCGTCTATGACAAGGAAGGGATCAGGGATCAGAGGTCAGAGGTCAGGGAGACGAGGGATTAGGGATCAAGGATTGGGGATTAGGGATTAGGGATTGGGGACGGAGAGACGAGGAGCCATCATGCAGGTTGACGAAAGCTTGGTCCGCAGCGTGGTCGAGCAGGTGTTGACGCGGCTGGGAAGCAATGGTAACGGGGCGGCAGCCGGCGGCGGGCACCAAGGCCGCTTTGGCTTGTTCACCGAGGTCGATGCAGCGGTGGCCGCCGCTCGCGAGGCCTTCGAACGGCTGGCCCGGCTGTCGATCCAGGACCGCAACCGGGCCCTGTCGCATATCCGCCGCATCACCTACGAGCAACGCGTCGAGTTGGGGACGATGGAGTTCGAAGAGACCAAGATCGGCCGCCTGCCGCATAAGATCGACAAGCTCATCGGGGCCTCGAACACTTTGGGGGTCGAGTTCCTCCGCAGCGAGGTGTTTAGCGGCGATCGCGGCCTGGCGGTCATCGAGCACGCCCCCTTCGGCGTGATCTGCGCCATCACCCCGGTGACGCACTCGCTGCCCACGCTGGCCTGCAACGCGATTTCCATGATCGCCTCGGGCAATACGGTGGTCTTTAATCCGCACCCCAGCGGCCGGCGGGTGGCCGCCGAAGGCGTGCGGCGCTTCAACGAAGCGATTTATCGCGACCTGGGCATCGATAACCTGATGTGCATCATCACCGAGCCCAGCATTGAATCGGCCAACGCCCTGTTCAAGCACCGCGACGTCAACCTGATCCTGGTCACCGGTGGACCGGCGGTGGCCCGAGCGGCCTTGCAGCAGCCCAAGCGGGCCATCGTGGCCGGGCCGGGCAATCCGCCGGTGGTCGTCGATGAAACCGCTGATCTCGATCATGCCGCCCGCTCGATCATCCAGGGCGCCGCCTACGACAACAACCTGCTGTGCATCGCCGAAAAGGAAGTCTTCGCCGTCGAGCCGATCTTCGACAAGCTGATGGAGGCCATGGAGCGGGCCGGGGCGGTCCGCCTCAATGCCGCTGAAATCGGCGCCTTGACGAAAGCGGCCATCACCTCGGCGGGAGAAGGCGAAGGGAAACACAACGTGCCACACAAGGATTTCATCGGCAAAGACGCGGCGGTGTTGGCCCGGGCCATCGGCAAGAACATCCCCGCCGAGACCGAGCTGCTCTTCGGCGAAACCGACGAGGCGAATCCCTTCGTGCCGGTCGAACAGATGATGCCGTTCGTGCCCTTCGTGCGGTGCCGCGACGTGGACGAGGCCATTGAGAAGGCTCGCACGGCCGAACACGGCTACCGGCACACGGCCATCATGCACTCAACCAACGTCCACAACCTGACCAAGATGGGCAAAGTGCTGGACACCACCTTGTTTGTCAAGAACGGCCCCTGCACCGCCGGGCTGGGAAATGGCGGCGAAGGCTACGGCTCCTACTCGATCGCCGGTCCCACCGGCGAGGGCGTCACCACGCCGCTGACCTTCACCCGCGAGCGGCGTTGCACGTTGGTCGACGACTTACACATATTGGGAAGATAGTCGGCAGTTGGTGAAATATGTTTATCGGCCGCGTCATGGGCACCGCCACCTCGACCATCAAGCATCCTTCCATGAAAGGATGGCGGCTGTTGTTGGTCATGGCCTTGCAGGCCGATGGCCGGCAGATCGAGGGCGACCCGATCCTGGTGGTCGACTCCTTAGGGGCGGGCAAGGGTGACAAGGTGATGATCACCAGCGACGGCATCGGCGCGCGGGAATTGCTCCACAGCATGCAGTCGCCGGTTCGTTGGTCGGTCTTGGGAATCTGCGACTCATGAGCGAGCAGTCGATCGACATTGAACGCGTGGTCCGTGAGGTGCTGGCTGAGCTGAGCGGCCCCCTAGGTGCCGCCAAGCCAAGAAGCGACGCCAACGCAGGCGGCACAGGGCGTCTGCCGTCGGATAAGGATGGCGCCGGGGGCGTGCCGCGGCAGACGGTCGGCACGCGGAGTGTGCCGGGCATGACTCCGTCAAACGGCGAGCTGGCGATCGATGCCCGCCTGGTCACCATGGACGATGTTCTTGGCCGCCTGCACGCGGTCCGCCGAATCACGGTCTCCAGAAAGGCGATCGTCACGCCGGCTGTCCAAGACGAGCTACTGCGTCGCGGGATCGACCTGGTCCGGGCCGATTCTTCTGGCAACGAAGCTGCGGCCGTGCCCCGACTGGTCCTGTTTTGCTGCCAGGTCGATCTTGATCCGCAGCCGCTGGCGGCGGCCCTTGCCCGCGAAGGCGTGAAGGCCGAGCAGGCGGAGTCCAACTGCCTGATCGCTGCCACCGAGAAGCTCGCCGCGGAGATGGCCGATTCCAATACGCTGGGTGTGCTGCTGACCGAGCATACGGCGGCCGGCCTGTGCCTGGCCAACCGCCGCCGCGGGCTTCGGGCCGTTAGTGGCCTTGACGCCCCGGCCGTCGCCACCGCGGCAGCCGCCGTCGGGGCAAACCTGCTGGTCCTCAACCCGTCCGCCGCCAGCTTCTTCCAGGTGAAACAGATAGTGACGGAGTTCTGCCGCGGCGGCGTCCGCCGCTGCCCGGAGGTCTTCCGCCAGGCCTTGAGTTAAGGTGATCCACCCATGCGCATCGGCGATGTCATCGGAACCGTCACCCTCAACCGGGCCCATCCCACCATGCAACGGGCAAGCTTCAAGCTGGTGACGCCGCTGAGCTGGGAGAACCTTGCCGGCCGGCAAGAACAACGGCTGGAGGAAATCGTGGTCTACGATCAACTGGGGGCCGGCGTCGGCTGCCGGGTGGCCATTAGCGAGGGCCGCGAGGCGGCCATGCCCTTCCACCCCGAGGCCAAGCCGGTGGACGCTTACAATGCGGCAATCCTTGATTCATTGGACTACGAGACCCCCGAGCACATACAGCGGATTCCCCTCGCCGGGCACCGACCGAAGGTTGGTCACGGGAGAGGGGCAGGGGGTGAGGGCAGCCGAAAGCAAATGCAAAATGAAAAATGCAAAGTGCAAAATGAAAATTGAGGGAGGCCATGGTCAATCTTCATAAGATCAAGCAGGAAATTTGCGACATCGGCGATCGGCTCTACAAAAAGGGCTTCGCCGCCGCCAACGACGGCAACATCAGCTACCGGGCCGGCGAGAACCAGGTGGTCTGCACGCCCACCCTGGTCTGCAAAGGTTTTCTGAAGCCCGACGACTTGTGCGTGGTCGACATGGAGGGCAAGCAGACGAGCGGCCATCGCAAGGCCACCAGCGAGATCAAGCTGCACCTGGCGATCATGAAAGAGCGGCCCGAGGTCAAGGCGGTGGTCCACTGCCACCCGCCGCACGCCACCGCCTTCGGCATTGCCCGCGAGCCCATTCCGCAGTGTGTGCTGCCCGAGGTGGAGATCTTCCTGGGCGACGTGCCGATCACCAAGTACGAGATCCCCGGCAGCCAGGAGTTCGCCAATACCATCCTGCCGTTCGTGCACAAGACCAACGTCATCATTTTGGCCAACCACGGCACGGTCAGTTTCGGCGAAACGGTAGAAAAGGCCTATTGGTGGACGGAGATCCTCGACGCCTACTGCCGCATGCTGATGCTGGCCCGCGGGCTGGGCTCGATCAATTACTTCACCGAGCCGGAGGCACGGGCACTGCTGGACCTGAAGGCCAAATGGGGCTACCAGGACCCGCGGAACGCGATGAAGAACTGCGACATCTGCGGCAACGACATTTTTCGCGAGAGCTGGCAGATCTCGGGGGTGGCCCCAAAGGCGTTCCAGCCGCCGCAACACGCCTCTGGATCCGGCGCGGCCACCGGAAACGGCGCCGCCCCGCAATCGGTTCCTCCGCAAGGCACGCCCGAACAAGAGGCCCTCATCCGCGAGATCACCGACCGGGTGCTGGCGGCGCTCAGCAAGAGCGGGGCGTGACGCATCCGCGGTCCCCCTCTCCCTCCGGGAGAGGGTGGGGTGAGGGTGCGGAGGAAAAGACTCTCATTATTCGGGAAAAACGAAGCATCGGTCACCCTCTCCAGGCACCGACCGGAGGTTGGTCGGGAGAGGGCCGTGGTGAGGGGATCAATCGCGCCGCCGTTTCTTCGTGCCGGTGGCAATCAGCGGCGCGGTGAGCTTCTCGTATAGGGCGAAGAGGAACTCCACCCGCTGCCGTTCGCTGGTAAACGGCTGCGAACGGTAACAGCGGTCGACCGCGCGGTCCAGGGCGGTGTGGGCCTTGACCAGCTTTGGCGGCATGGTGATCGGATCGTAGAGGTTGGCAAACGTCGAACTGTTCTTGAAGA
>JAJYGU010000238.1:3063-4683 GCA_021784975.1 Planctomycetota bacterium | reverse complement strand
ATGGCCGCCTCGCCGGAGTTGCCGGCGCGGTAGACTTCGGTGCCGGGCACGCTGCCGATCTGTCCATTGCTAAAGGGCTCGCGCATGATGAACAGATCGCCCAGACAGGCCAGATAGGCATTGGCCACGCCGGGATCGGGAATCGTGACTCTCGACGCCCGGCCCAACAGATCCCGCCACTCCCTCTTGCCATGCTCCATTTCCTGAGCCCAATTGTGTTTGCGCAGCGTCGGCAAGTGGGAGGCATAGCCGTGATAGGGCCGCACGAGCCAGGCCGTGCGTTTTTCGCCCGCCTTGAGGTTGCAGACCAACAACAGGTTCCTTGGGCCAGGCGGGCTGCCGTCGGGCTGAAGCGAATAGGCGTCACCACCGATGCCGAGAATCAAGACGCGGTCGGCGCGATCATTCCAACCAGCCACGAGGTTGTCGCCCACGTAGTGCCCCGGCTCGAGCCATGCCGGATTCTCGCCCCAATTGCCGGAGTCGCACCGCAAGAGCACCTGGTGCGGCTTCGAATCTTGGTTGGCCATGTCGATGCGGATGATCGCGGCCGTCGGACCGCCGACCGCTTCCAGCCGTAATGAGCCGAGCGGGTCGTCATAGACGTTCTCCAATGCCGGCAGCACCCCCTCGACCCTCGTCCACCGACTGCGGGCAAACGTATGTCCCTCAACCTGCGGTGTAACCACAATGCTCCACATCGTTGGCGGAGTGCGGAACGAAAGCGGCGGATAGTTCGGCAACGTCAGGTTGTCGTAGGTCCAGGCCAGCCGCAGACTGCCCGGCTGAAGGTCCAAGAGGGTGCGATCGCTGGCATCCGGCCGACCGATGGTCATGCGGTGCGGCGTGGCGAAGGCATAGGAGAAGTCGACCTTTGGCGCCGGCGACGCCGCCGGCGTGGCGACGGCATGAGCAGCACATGCGAAGACCACGGCTGCGGCAAGACAGAGGACTGGCTCTGAGATTCGGACTGTAGCGTGCATGGCGGCCTCCTGAAAACGGAAATGCGGTCTGGCAGGAAGGGAGCGGCGGACAGCGGCTCGCTGTGCGCAAACGATTATTTCGTTGGCAGGATGACGGGGACGCTAAACCTGATCCGGCTAACCGAACTATTGGCAGTGTTGGTATTCGCTTGTCCGCCAACTCCGAACGCCCCGGTAAACACGCCGATCCCGGCCTTCTTTTCGTTACCCTCCGTCACCATAACGGCAACGTCGAATTCGATGGTTTTCATGCGCGCTGCCGGATTGACGCGCGCCTGTTTACAGTCATCGTGCTCTTGAGCCGTTTGTACGCCTTTCACGATTTGGCGCAATGTCTCGGAAACGAATGTCTCGATGTCCATAGTCTCAACGCCTTTCCGAACGCACAGATCAGTAGGTCAGCAAGAGCCGATCCGCCACGACCTCCGATTCCAAGGTCTTGCCGTTCATTTGAAAGCGGCGGAGCATGGAACGGCCGCAATTCACAAAGGCCTCGCGTTCAAAAAGCCCCTTGGGAATCGAAAGGTGACACCTCAGAGGTTGTGAATCTTTCAACTCCGTCGTCGTAAGTCGTTATTCGTAGCCGCACGTTTCACTGAGAAATAAGGAGTTACGTCGCCGCAGTCGTTTCTCGAGA
>JAJYGU010000238.1:0-3053 GCA_021784975.1 Planctomycetota bacterium | reverse complement strand
CCCGGAGCGTTTGGTTCCGTCGATACTGAGCGCAACGAACACGCCGCGCCTCTTACACCGGGCGATTACCTCGAATAACTGCTGCAAGTCAAAGGACTGCGCGCCGTACAGGATAGTCTGACTGTGACGATAGGGCGGGTCACAGTAAACCACGTCGCCGGGGTCTGCCCGATCCATTGCAGCCGCATAGTCCATCAAGGAAAAAACGGTGCCCGCCGTGCGCTTGTGCCATTCGTCCACCCGGCGGGCAAAACTCTCGGGCGGAATGGGATTGTGGATGCCGCACGGGGTTGACATGTAGCCATCTGCTTGGCGAAACCGCACGACGCCACCGTAACAGGCCCGGCAAAGGAAGAGCAAGTCCGCGCCGTTCGGGTTCCGGTTATATGAGGCCTTAATCCGTTCGTACCCCTCCTTCTTATCGCCCCGTCTGGCATCCGCGTAGCGGTCTACGTACCAACGCTTCAGAGTTGCCGGTGACTCGCTCAGTGTCTGCCAGATTTTCATTAGGGGGGGAACACGTCAGAGGCAAAGCCTCGCTGGGGCGCGAGGGTCGCCAAGACCGCGCCGCTTCCCAGGAACGGTTCATGGTACGTTCCAAAACGCTCCGGGAAGTAGGATGCGATCTCATGCGCGAATCGCTGCTTGTTGCCGATCCATTTTAGAAGTTGGGGCTTGAAGGGCCTCACCCGTGCAAGCATTTCGTCGCATCCGAACAACCACTGCTGGCCCATGTGCATTCCCTGCCAATGTGGATTTCCGCTGCAAGCGTCATATCCGAAGTCGGGATATTTGGCAATCCCCCAGCTTAGCAGCGGTTTTTCGCGATCTCATTATGCCGGTTTCGCCGATGAATCCGAAGTTGGGATGTACCCGGCCTGCATTGCCTTCCCGCCACCATGCGCAAGTCCCGCCTGCAAGAAGAGCACAATCATCTCCTGGAGTTATTACGCCAGATTCGGCTGGACGCGAACTTGCGTCAAGTGGACCTTGCTAAACGACTGGGGGAACCCCAGTCGTTCGTCAGCAAGTACGAATCCGGCGAACGTCGCTTAGATATACTGGAATTACGTTCATTATGCAAGGCGGTAGGCACCACTCTCCAGCAATTTGTCGCGAAACTGGAGGATCGCCTATCGTGAAAGCTGAACAGAGATTCCTGCGGCAGCCGAAACACTTGTGGGCGAACGTCCGCACCATCAGCCAGAAATTGGGTTACACGGAGCGCGGCAGGAGTGCAATCAAGGTCCCAACTCTCGCGGCGATGCGCGAGGCGCTACTTGCTTTGGGGCTTGAATCGAGTCACCTGCTCAACGCCGACGGAAGACCCCTCGCGTTGGGCGAGAAACTCCACGACTACTTCAGGTTCCGAGCGGACGTTCTAAACAATACGGTCGAGCCTCTCCTGATGACCGTGAAGCAGGCAGCGTCGTTATTTGCCGAACACAAACGTCTGCTCGCCCCCTCATGCCCGCTCCCCATGAACAAGCAGAAGGGCAAGAAGAAGGCCCCAGCTTACTTCACCGGGCTAATCAACATGCTCATCGAGGCCAACGCCAAGGGCTACCCTTGCGATTACGACCCCAGGGAGTCGCCAGCAGGAGAAGGTTGACGTAAAGCACTATCTCATGGTGGACGCTCATTATACGTGGTGGGACTGCGGCAAATCCTACTTGTGCCGAATCGTCGATATGCTCCACATGGGCTACGTGGACGAAGTTCTCTTCGGCCGGGAAGTGGTCACAGAAAAGCCACGTATCGTCAAGGAATGGGTTGCGATGGCGAAGGCAGCCGGGCGTTCAAAGTGACTGCGCCGAGATACCTCACGTCGATGGTCGAAAAAAGCCCCCGTGGAAGCTCCGACACCGTCGTCGTTATCTGCCGGTCTCCTGGATGAACCCATAGTACCGCCCCATGTAATACGGCAGCAGGTAGACCGTGCCGCTGGCCAGTTCTTGGCCGTTGCCGCCGTAGTCGAGCTGCCAGGGATCGGTGTTCCAGTGGTTGAAGGTGCGGTTCTCCACCGGCAGCACCTTGCCGTTGACCCGGTAGCCGCGGCCGGGCGTCCCCCGAGATTCGAACACGTCGTAGGTCGCCTGGCGAGGAAGCCGCACGATGTCCAAGCGGTGGCTGTTCTGGCATGCCCAGGCGATTCGGTCCAGTGGCATACCTTCCAGCGTGACAAGCGAATCTTCCAGCCAACCCTTCCAGATCCCGATGTTGTACATGCCCAGCACGGTGGGGTACTTCGCGTCCACCCCGAACGCCGCATAGGCGAAGTTGAAGAACGGATTCATCTCCGGCTGCTCGACTGCCCAGGCATTGTAGAACGAGGCCAAGATCTCCGCGCGGATCTTCGGCGTCGGGGCGTACTTGGTCAGGTTGTAATACGACATGAAGGCCATCTCGTCGTCCGACTGGTTGCCGGAGCCGATGCCGCGATGCAGCTTGTTGGTCATAGCGTTGGTTAAGTAGCCGTGATCGCGGATGAGCTTTTCGATGTGCGTATCGTACTTGGCATCGCCGGTCATGTGCAGCGCGACGGCGAGGTACGACAACATACTCAACGACTTCAGCCCGCGCTCCGGCCACCAGTCGGGGTCGTTGTTCAAGGATGCCGGAGCGTAGACGCCCCAACGCGTCGGCTTGCCGTCGTGATCGACCAGGTTGTAGCCGTGGTCGATGAGATGGTCCGTCAGATCGCGGACCACCTCGCGGACCCGCTCCTTTTCCGCCGGCGTGTCGGCCACCAGGTCGTAATAGAGCGGGTAGAAGAAATAGTGGCCGTCGATCTCGTCGGAACTGGTGTCGCTCTTCCAGTACCACTTGCCGTCGGCGCTCTTGGGCCAACGGGGCGCGTAGGCCTTCCACAGATGGTCGCCGGTGGCCTGCTCGCGGCGGTCGTCTTCCAGACGTCCGGTGTTAGGATTGGGCCACTCGACCGGCCGGATGGTGCGGGCAACGTAACCTTTCGGCGGGCTGTGCGGGCCGCCCTGCGTGACCTTCTGCAGAAACCGCAGCGCCTCGAAGGCCCGCTTGGCCCGATCCTTGGC
>JAJYGU010000123.1 GCA_021784975.1 Planctomycetota bacterium | reverse complement strand
TGGTCTTCCCGCTGCCGCGGCTGCCCATTCAGGAGGCCGGCGTCTACGCCCTCGAATTGGTCTGCGAGGGCGCCATCCTGGGCTCCTACCGCATCACTGCGGAAAACCTCGACGAGAGAGAGGGACACGGTCAGGGATGAAGGCGGAGGGCGGAGGGCCGTGGGGCGTGGACCGTGGGGCGTGGCTGGGGCATCCGCCGGCCCTGCTAAGGCGGATTATCCATGGAACCGCAGAGGGCGCAGGGGACGCGGAGAAAAAGGGCAAATGAAAAATGAAAAATGAAAAATGTCCGAGGGGGATGCGCATTCTCAACTGCCAATCTTCCGCCCTCCGCCTTCCGTGTTACCCGCTCCGCTTTCACTCCTAGCGTCTCTGCGTCCTCGGCGGTAAATATCTCGGGTTAACCGACTTGTCGCGACTACCCGCCGCCGGTGCGCGACCGGCGACCGGGTGCATTCACTGGCTGCCTACCCCGTGGACTTGCATGCGGAGGGCGTAGAACCCTTTGCTGGCGGTGATGAACAGCGTTCGGTGGTCCGGCCCGCCGAAGCAGACGTTGGCCGTCCACGGCTCGGCCACCGCAATGTGCTCGATCTTTCGGCCGCCGCGGTCGAAGACGGTCACGCCGTGGCCCGTCAGGTAAATGGCGCCGCGGTGGTCGATGGTCATGCCGTCGGAGCCCATCGTGCAGAACAAGCTCTTGTTCTTGAGCGTTCCGTCGGGCTGGATGTCGTACGAGAACGTCCGGTCCGCGCCGATGTCCGCCACATACAGCTTCTTGCCGTCGGGCGTGCCGATGATGCCGTTCGGCTGCTTGTGGTCGTCGATCACGCGGTCGAGCCGGCGGCGGTCGGGCGAGAGGTAGTAAACGGCTTCCCGATCCTGCTCGATGGGACCGCGCTTCCAATAGGGCCGCTTGTAGAAGGGATCGGTAAAATAGAGCCCGCCGTCGGGCCGGACCCAGACGTCGTTCGGGCCGTTGAGGAGTTTTCCGCCATAGTCTTTGACCACCACGGTGGCCTTGCCGGCGGGGTCGATGCACCAGAGCTGGTTGTGCTGGTCGGCGCAGGCCCAGAGATTGCCTTGGCGGTCGAAGCACAGCCCGTTGGACCGCCCGCAGGGCTGCATGAATGTGGTGAGCTTGCCGTCGAGGCTCCACTTGATGATGCGATCGTTGGGCTGATCGGTGAAGAAGACGTTGCCCGAAAGGTCGGAGGCCGGCCCTTCGGTGAAGGCGAAGCCGCCCGAGAGTTTTTCGAGCTTCGCCCCCGGCGCGATGATGCCGCTTTCAGCGCCGGCGGCACCGTAGGCAGTGCCTACCAATAACACGAGCACCATGGGCAGAAGCGTGTTCTTCATGGGACTCCGGCCTCCGCAGTGTAAAGTTGTGAGCGAACGTTCCCGGGGACTGTCCCAATTTTCGCGGCGGGTACCGACACGCAGTGTTGGTCGGCCGCGAAAATGGGACTGTCCCCTTTGGCCCGTGAACGGGTAGTGCTATCGTAATCCCGGCGGCGACGGAAACCAAGGGAGGGGATCAATCGCGGAGTTCGGAAGGCGGAGGGCGGAAGCCCGTAGGTCAGGCACGCCGTGCCTGACGATTCTCAAGCCTTTCACCGCTCCAACTTACTCGGATCGCGGTCCGGCGGTGAATTGTCTCCGGGTGGCGGATGGTCTAGAATGGCCGCTGTTGGTACACCAAAAGTACCTCCATTCTCCCACGGAGCCACCCCATGAGCCGCGGTTGTTTTCATCGTTTTATCCGGCTGCAAGGATTTTCTGGCGTCTTGGCGCTCGCGCTGTTGGCGTTCGCGGCAGTCGGGTCGCGCGGCGACGTCCCGCGGCCCGAGCACCCGCGGCCGGACGCCTACCGGCCGAATTGGCTCACCCTCAACGGCCGTTGGCAGTTCGAGATCGACAAGGACAACGACGGCCTGTCGCGGGGGCTGACCTCGGGCAAGGACCTGGCTGCGACGATCCTCGTCCCCTTCTGCCCGGAGAGCCGTTTATCGGGCATCGGCAACACCGACTTTATGAAGCACGTCTGGTATCGCCGCAGCTTCGAGCTTCCTGAAGCGATGCATGAAAAACGTATCCTGCTGCACTTTGGAGCCGTCGACTACCAGGTCTGGGTCTATCTCAACGGGCAATTGGTCGGCCAACACATCGGCGGGTGCGTGCCGTTCGTGTTCGAGATCACCCGGTTCTTGAGGCCCGGCAGCAATGAATTGGTCGTCCGCGTGTTCGACGACGCGGCCAGCGGCCGGCAGCCGACCGGCAAGCAAACCCACACGGTGAGCGAAGGCTGCGTGTATACCCGCACCACCGGCATCTGGCAGCCGGTGTGGCTGGAGGCGGTGGGCCAGTCGTATGTCAAGGATTTCTCGATCGTGCCGGACGTTGAGCACGGACGGGTGTTGATCAATGCGACCGTCGATGGCCGACAGTCGGGGCTGCGGCTTTTGGCCCAGGCGTTTGCCGAGGGCCGACTGGTCGGCTCCGACTCCACCGCGGCCACCGGTTGGCACAACCACTCGCTGGTGGTGAATCTCCGCGAGCGGCGGCTGTGGGAACCCAAGAACCCGTTCCTTTACGACCTGACCCTGACGCTCGGCCGCGGAAAGGAGCAAGTCGATCAGGTGCAGAGCTATTTCGGCTTGCGGCAGGTGACGATCGACGGGCGCTGCATCCTGATCAACGGCAAGCGGGTCTTCCAACGCTTGATCTTGGACCAGGGTTTTTACCCGGAAGGCATCTGGACGGCGCCCACGGACGCAGCCCTGAAGCATGACATCCAGATGTCGATGGCGGCCGGCTTCAACGGGGCCCGGCTGCACCAGAAGGTTTTCGAGCCGAGGTTCCTCTACTGGGCCGACAAGCTGGGCTACCTGGTATGGGGAGAGTTTTCCGACTGGGGATTCAACTATCAGCCCAAGGATTACGCGCCTTGGATCCATCAATGGCGCGACGTGCTGCTCCGCGACCGGAACCACCCGGCCCTCATCGGCTGGTGCCCGTTCAATGAGACCGACAAGAAGGCCGGCGAGCTGCAGCAGATCATTTTGGGCATGACGCGGGCCATCGATCCGACGCGGCCCAGCCTGGAGACCAGCGGCTATACGCACACCGTCTCGTTGCCGGTGGTGGCCGACGAGGTCCGCGACATGCACGATTACGAGCAGGACCCCAAAGTGCTCCACAGCCGTTGGGAAGGCTTTTTCGCCCATCCCGAACAAGCCATCACCGATCACAAGATCCGCGACAGCGGCTTGCCCTTCATGGTCAGCGAGTTCGGCGGGATCGGTTGGGAAATTGGAAAGGGATGGGGCTACGGTAAAGCCCCCGAAACGCTCGACAAGTTCTACGCCCGCTATCAAGGACTGGTCGACGCCCTGCTGGACAATCCGAACCTGTTCGGCTTCTGCTACACCCAGTTGACCGACGTGGAGCAGGAGCACAACGGCCTATATTTCTACGACCGGCGGCCGAAGTTTGACGTCGAGCGGCTGCACGCCATCACCGCCCGGCCAGCGGCCTACGAGACGACCGGTCCCACCGCCCCGCCACGGGCACCGAACCCAGGCTCGCACGCCGCACCATAAGTCGCCAAGTCGGAGTACGCGGACGCTATTTGTTGCCCAGAAATCCGAAATCCGAAGCTCCAAATCTCAAACAAGCTCAAGTCTCTAATTTCCAAATCACGAAAGTCGAAAGTCGAAACCTCAGTCTCCAACGACTGGCTAGCTGTCTTACGATCGCGAGGAACTGACCATGGAAACCGCTGCCCTCGATTTTTTCAAACGCATCCTGGAGACTCCCAGCCCCTCGGGCTACGAAAGCCCGTTGCAGCAGCTCGTCCGCGATTATGCGGCCGGGTTCGCCGACGAAGTGCGGACTGACCTGCACGGCAACGTGGTGCTGGTCAAGAATCCTGACTCCCCGCTGCGGGTGATGCTGGCCGGCCACTGCGACCAGATCGGCCTGATCGTGCAACACATCGACGCCGAAGGCTTCCTCTACGTCCAGCCCATCGGCGGCTGGGACCCGGAGGTATTGATCGGGCAGCGGATGCGAGTCTGGACGGCGGCGGGACCTGTATTCGGAGTGATTGCCCGCAAGCCGATCCATCTGCTCACCGAAGAGGAACGCAAGCAGGTGCCGAAAATGAAGGACCTTTGGCTGGACATCGGGGCCGCCAACCTGGAAGAGGTGGCAAAACTGGTGCGAATCGGCGACCCGGTCACCGTGGAGCTCGGCTTCCGTACCATGCTCAACAACTGCGCCGCCTCGCCCGCCATGGACGACAAGGCGGGCTGCTGGGCGGTGATCGAGGCCTTTCGGCGAGCGGTGGTCCGCGGCAAGCTCACCTGCGGCTTGTATGCCGTTTCGACCGTCCAGGAAGAGGCCGGCCTCCGCGGCGCACGGACCAGCGCCTTCGGCATCGACCCTCAGGTCGGCGTGGCGGTCGATGTGACCCACGCCACCGACTGCCCGACCATCGACAAGAAGGAAGAGGGCGACGTGCGGTTGGGCAAGGGGCCGGTCATCCATCGCGGCCTGAACATGAATCCGAAGGTCGTCGAACGGCTTATTCGGGCGGCGGACCAGGAAAAGATCGCCTACCAGTTGCAGGCCTGCGGCAAGGCGACCGGCACCGACGCCAATGTGATCCAGGTCAACCGCGCGGGCGTGGCC
>JAJYGU010000266.1 GCA_021784975.1 Planctomycetota bacterium | reverse complement strand
TTCGCCGGTCTGCGGCTGGCCGGACGCAAGGTGCGACGGCCCGAGCGGACGCTGGCCACGGTGGACCACAACGTGCCCACCACCGACCGCAGCCTGCCCATCCTCGACCAGATCTCCAAGCGGTCGATCGACACGCTCCGGGCGAACTGCCAGGAGTTCGACATTCGCCTCTACGACATCCACGACGCCGATCAGGGCATTGTCCACGTGATCGGTCCCGAACTGGGCTATACCCAGCCCGGCATGACCATCGTCTGCGGCGACAGCCACACGGCCACCCACGGGGCCTTCGGGGCGCTGGCGTTCGGCATCGGCACCAGCGAAGTGGAGCATGTGCTGGCCACGCAAACTCTGCTGCAATACAAGCCCAAGACGCTGGAAATCCGTATCGACAGCCATCTGGCCCGGGGCGTGACGGCAAAGGACCTCATTCTCTACGTGATCGGCAAGATCTCCACCAGCGGCGGAGTGGGACACTGTATCGAGTATACCGGCGAGGCGATCCGCGGCTTGAGCATGGAAGAGCGGATGACGGTGTGCAACATGTCGATCGAGGCGGGCGCTCGGGCGGGCATGATCGCCCCCGACCAAACCACCTTCGACTACCTCCGCGGCCGGCGGTTCGCCCCCAAAGAATTCGACGCCGCCGTCGAGCACTGGCAAGCCTTGCCCAGCGACCCCGGCGCGCAATACGACCGCAGCGAAACATTCGATGCCGCCGACATCGGGCCGCAAGTGACTTGGGGAACTACCCCAGCCCAGGTTACCGGCATCCAGGGCAAGGTGCCTGATCCGGCCGAGTTCGTTGATGCCTCGGATCGCAAGCTGGTGCGCGGAGCGCTCGATTACATGGGCCTCCGGCCGGGCACGTCCATCGCCGAGATTCCCATCGACGTGGCCTTCATCGGCTCCTGCACCAACGGCCGGATCGAAGACCTCCGCGCCGCGGCCGCCGTGGCCCGCGGCTATCACGTGGCCATAGGGGTGCAAGCCCTGGTCGTGCCCGGCAGCGGCATGGTCAAGCGCGAAGCCGAGTCGGAAGGGCTGGATCGCGTCTTTCGTGAGGCCGGCATGGAGTGGCGCGAGGCGGGCTGCAGCATGTGCCTGGCCATGAATCCCGACAAGCTCGAGCCCGGCCAGCGTTGCGCCGCCACCAGCAACCGCAACTTCGAAGGCCGGCAGGGCAAGGGCGGACGCACCCACCTGGTCTCGCCGGCCATGGCCGCCGCCGCCGCCGTCGTCGGCCACTTCGTCGATGTACGGAATTGGAACTACAAGTGAGGAAGAGATGAGAGATGAGGGATGAGAGACAGATGAGAAACCTACGGCCAGCCGATGCCTCGTGCGTCATCGTTCATCCCTGCCTCTCGTCCTTCATCTCTGATCCCTGACCTCCGACCCCTGACGCCATGCAACCCTTCACTCGACACACCGGCCTGGTGGTTCCGCTGGATCGCTCGAATGTCGATACCGACCAGATCATCCCCAAGCAGTTCTTGAAGCGGATCGAGCGGACCGGTTTCGGACAGTTCTTGTTCTTCGATTGGCGGTTCCTCAACAACGGCTCCGACAATCCCGATTTTGTGTTGAATCGGCCGGCGTACGCCGGGGCGAGCGTCTTGCTGGCCCGGCGGAACTTCGGCTGCGGATCGAGCCGCGAGCACGCCCCCTGGGCGTTGGAGGATTATGGGTTTCGCGCGATCATTGCCCCCAGCTTCGCCGATATCTTTTACAACAACTGCTTCAAGAACGGCTTGCTGCCGATCCAGCTCGATGAGGCGGCTGTGGATGATCTTTTCGCCCGCGCGGCGGCGCACCCCGGCTACCAAGTGACCGTCGATCTGCAGAACCTCACCCTCAGCGACCCGTTTGGGCTGTCGCTCCCGTTCGAGGTCGATGCCTTCCGCCGCCATTGCCTCCTGAACGGCCTCGACGACATCGGCTTGACCCTCGAACACGAGCCAAAGATCGCCGCCTTCGAGCGGGCCCACGGGATCGTGTGAGGCTTCACTTGCCCGCTTTCTTCTTCGCCACCCCGAGGCTTTCCAATCGCGAGGCCACGTCGTCGGCATGGGTGGCCGGCTTGACCGCCTTGTCGATGTAGAGAATCTTGCCGTCGGCGCCAATATAAAAGGTCCAGCGGCTGGCCCACTTCTGCACCCGTCCGGTCACCCCATAGGCCCGAGCGACCTTGCCCTCCGGATCGCTGAGGATCGGGTAATCGGCCCCCACCGACTTAGCGAACTTCTCGTTCTTCTCCGGCTTATCGACGCTGGCGGTGAAGTAGGCCACGTCGAACTCTTTGAGCTTCGCTCCGTGCGAGGCCATTACCTTGCACTCGGTAGTGCAGCCGGGCGTGAACGCCTTGGGAAACCAGGCCAACACCACCGCCCGCTTGCCGCGGTAGTCGGTCAGTTGGTAAGTCTTGCCGTCGCTGCCCGGCAAGGAGAAATCGGGGGCCGCATCGCCCACTTGTAATTCGGAAGCGGTTGCCGTGCCAGCCATCAAAAGCCCTCCTGCCGACATGAGCGTCAGCATCATGGTCAAGAACGTGTTCATCGCACATTCCCTGAGTCCTGCCTGGCAGAATTATAGAGAGGAGCGTCTGGCAGGCAATTGTCCGCCTCCGGGAAACAATGGGCTGGTCTGGGGGATCAAGTGCGGAGTTAGGGCAGTCTGCCGACAAAGCGCAAGAAGCGGGCCTCGAACATCCGCCAGTCGTCGCCGAACAGGCTGGCGAAATCCTTGACGCGGGCCGCCGGCGGATAGTCGCTGAAGGGCGGCCGGGCGGCGGTCAACTTCAGATAGCGGACGTAGTTGGCCGGCTCCTGCTCAACCAAGAAGAACGTCAACGCCCATGCCTCGGCGTAGGCCGCAACCGGATTCCGCACGAACGGCTGGTCGGAGGCCAGCAGGGTGAGGAGCGTTTCCGGACGATGGCCGGCCAGCAGCCGTTGTTGGAACAGATGGAGCCGCGGGTAATTGATGCGGTCGGTTTGCTGCGGATGCTCGCCGGGATCGTACACCCCCGGGGCCTCGAAGAGCATGGCCAGCCCTTCCGCCAGCCAGCGCGGGGGCGGCGCGTAGCGACTGTGCACGCCCAGGTTGAAGGCCAATTGGTGGGTGGCTTCGTGGATCAGCACGCCGGCATTCTGTTTCCAGTGCGGCGACGCACTCCCGCCACCCATGTCGTAGAGCATGATCCGGTTCGACTCCAAATCGTAGTAGCCCACGACGCCGTTGGAGACCGGCTCGCGGTTAGCCGCCGACTGGCGTACGAAATCGGCCCGACTCTTGCACACAATGCCCACCAGCGGGAAAGGTGGCGGGCGGGTCTGAAAACCGCGCACCCCCATATAGCGCACAAAGGTACGATACAGATCCTCGAAGCGCTGCGGCCATCGGTCCTCTTCGCCACGGGGATGGGCGACCAGGTAGTGCCCGGTGCCGCTCACTTGGTAGTCGGGACCCAACTGGCGCAACAGGACCGCGCGAAACTCCGACGGCGAATAACTGCAAAACTGGGCGGCGGTGTGCTCAAAGCTCGTCGTCCGGGCGGGGCTGAAATTCCACAGCCGTCCGTCGCGGCCCAGCAGGTGGATTTCCTGGTCGCTCCAACTGATCGGCGAGCCTTCCACCTCATGGCCGTCGACTTTCAGACGGACCAACCACAGCGGAGCGCCGACCGCCGGTATCGAAGGGCCGCACGCCAACCATGCGACAATCGCCGGCAAGCGCGCAAGAAATTGGGCCAGGCGGCCGCGGCAACGATCAGCCGGAATGTTCGGCATGGAAGTCTTCTCCCGCTACACCACAAGCCTAGCATTTTGCGGGAGCAGTGATTTTGTCAGGTACGGGGTACCTGACCTACGTCTGACTGACCTACATCTAGGTCATCTGCCAGACGGCCATTCTTAGCATGTCGGCGAGGCCTTTTGGGGCGGAGAGCACGGCCGCCGGCTCGAAGCCGCTGTGCACCAGGCAATGGGCGCAGCGCGGATCGCCGCCCGGACCGAGCCGATCCCAGTCGGTGGCCGCGACCAATTCCCGGTAGGTGTCATAGTGGGCGTCGGCTACCAGGTAGCAGGGCCCCCGCCAGCCGCGGACGTTGTAGGTCGGATTGGCCCAGGCCGCGCAGGGCAGATCGCGTTCGCCGCGGAGAAACTGCAGGTAGATGGGCGAGGCATTCAAGCGGAATCCGGCCAGTAGCTCTCGGGCCGCCCGGAACTTTTCGTGGACTTCCTGCCGCGTCATGAAAAGCCCCTGCCCGCCTTGCGGGTCGCGGTCGCACACCGCTTCGTAACCGTAGGCCGGGGAGATCATAAAGCCGTCAACCCCCAACTCCTCCAAGTACCGAAACAGCACGACGATCTCGTGCATGTCGCTTTCTCGGTAGACGGTGGTGTTGGTACCCACGTGGAAACCGGCCACTTTGGCGTCGAGGATGCCGCGGATGGCCGCCGCAAAGGCGCCGACGTGCTGAGCCATGCGGTCGTGGCTGGCCTCCATGCCGTCGAGGTGGACGTTAAACGACAAGTGGCTGCTCGGGCGAAACCCGCCGAGCTTCTTCTCCAACAAGAGTCCGTTGGTGCACAGGTAGACGTGTTTCCCCTGGGAAACCAGGCGATCCACTAGGGCCTCGATGTCGGCATACAACAGCGGCTCGCCGCCGCAGACGCTGACAATCGGCGCTCCGCATTCCGCCACCGCTGCCAGGCACTGCTCGAGCGATAGCCGCCGGTGCATGGTCTCGGCATACTCCCGGATGCGGCCGCAGCCGGCGCACGACAGATTACAGGCGTGCAGCGGTTCGAGCATCAGCACCAGCGGAAATCGTCTCTCTCGCGCCAGCTTCTTGCGGAGCAGATAGGCGGCCATCGAGCGGGTCAGCGAGAGCGGAAAACGCATGGAAGAGGTCGGGGGTCAGGGGTCAGCGGTTCGTGGGGCGCGAGGCGTGAACGGCCACGGTTTGCGGCCCACGCCCCACGGTCCACGGCTCGGATTTCGGACTTGCTCGCTTCTTTTGGTGCGATCCGTCAAGCTCCACGGCCGGTGGGCCAGTGGGTGTTGACGGCTAGTTTCCCGTTTAGTGTCTGCGGCACAAAACCGATCGTCCATGACGGCTCGTGGTCCGTTGGTTTCGGGTTGGCAGCCACCGCCCATTGCGACAGCGCCAGCAGCGGGAAGTAGATCGGGTAGTAGTGGTAGCGAAGATAGAACACTCGGGGAAAGCCGGTTCCGGTGAACTCACTCTCCGGCCAGGTGCCGTCGTCGGCTTGGGTCGAGAGCAGGTACCGCACGCCCCGGACTGCGGCCGGATGATTGTGCAGTCCGGCGGCAATCAACCCCATCAGCCCCCAAGCGGTCTGCGAAGCGGTGACCGGCCCCTGGCCGCATCGGCTGGGAAACTCGTAGCTATCGGGTGATTCTCCCCACCCGCCACAGGCCTGCTGGTGGGCCAACAGCCAATTGGCGCCCGCTACCACGCTTACATCGTCCTGCGGCACACCCACCGCCGCCAATCCGATGATCGCCTGCCAAGTGCCGTAGACATAGTTCACACCCCAGCGGCCGTACCAACTGCCGTCGGCATTCTGGGTGTCGCGGACATACGCTACTGCCTGGTCCACCGCCGGGTCGCCGAGGCGGTGGCCGAGCCTGCCGAGGGCCTCCAGCACTCGGCCGGTGAGGTCGGGCGTGCTGGGGTCGATCATGGCGTTGTGATCGGCGAAGGGGATGTGACAGAGAAACTGTCGATGGTTGTCGCGGTCGAAGGCCCCCCAGCCACCGTCGCGATTCTGCATCGCCAGCAGCCAGCGGAGGCCGCGATCGACGGCCTCCACGGTGCCTCTCATCGCCGCGACGGCGGCGGAATCGTCGGGCGCAGCGGACCCAGTGGCACGGCCATCTTGGCCGTGTTTGTGCACGGGTTGGGAGCCCGTACTACCAGGCTCCTCATCGTCGTCATCAATCGCCAGGCTGGCCAGCCGCAATTCCGCCGGCAGGGCTTCGCGGCCTTCGGGCTCCGCGGAGAACTGCGAGTGCAGGGCCATCAGCACCATCGCCGTGTCGTCGCAGTCGGGGTAGAAATCGTTGGCATATTCGAAGCACCATCCGCCCGGTTCTGCCCGGACGGTTTCCGCCCAGTCGCCCCGCTGGCGAATCTGCCGGGCCAGCAGCCAGTCGACCGCTTGCCGCAGGGCGGGGTTGTCGCCGCGAAGGCCGCTGGCGGCCAAGGCGCGGACGGTGATCGCCGTGTCCCAGACGGGCGATTTGCACGGCTGCACCCGAACCCTGCCGGTCGCCTCGTCTTCCAGCACCAGACCTTCCAGGCGTTCACGGCAGTACTGGACCTCGGTGCTGTCGTCGGGATAGCCCAGGCTTTTCAAGGCAATCAGGCTCCAAGCCATGGGCGGATAGATGGCCCCGAGGCCGTCGCTGCCGTCGAAGCGGGCGATCATCCACCGCTCGGCAGCGGCGATGGCTTTGCGGCGCAACGGCGTCAGGCGGCGCCGCTGACACCACTTCAACATTCGATCGATGGCCCGGAAACAGCCGTGCCAACCCATCCGCGCTGAGCCGCTGGAAAGGCCCGGGCAACCCAACGCCGGCCAGTATTTCGGTTCTTTGACGAACAGCTCGCGGATGCCGTGGCGGGGCTCGATTCGCCGCACCGGCCGCATCGCCGAGATGATCGACAGCGGCACAATCATGGTTCGCGACCAGGCGCTCACCGCGTACAGATTCACCGGAAACCATTTCGGCAGGAGGACGATCTCCGCCGGCACGGCCGGGCATTGCTCATAAGAAATCTGTCCCAACAGGGCCAGGTAGAAGCGGGTGAAGCTATTGACCCGGTCGGCCCCGCCGTGGCGAAGGATGGCCGACCGGGCGCGCTGCATGTATTCGGCCCCGGGATCGTGGCCGGTGAGTTTCAAGGCGAAGTAGGCCTTCACGCTGCCGCTGATTTCCAGGCCCCCGCCGGGATACATGGCCCAGCCGCCCTCGGGCAGTTGCTGGTCGACCAGGTAGGCAGCCGCCTGCTTGGCCGAGGGCGAATCCTCGCGGCCGAGAAAGGCCAACAACAGAACGGTCTCGCTCTCCAGGATGCTGTCGCCTTGCAGCTCGGCACACCACGAACCGTCCGAGGCTTGCTGGCCCAGCAACCATTGCCGCGTGCGCGAGATCGCTCGCCGCACCGGCCCGCCCAGCGAGCCTGAATCCTCGCCGCTGGGTAAGAATCTCGGCAGTCCGTCGTTCTGCAGCTCTGCCGCCCACCTCGATGCCGGCTGCCTCGAGTTCATGGTTCGCGCCTCCTGGCGTTCCTGACGTCGTCCTTGACCCCCGCCCACATCCTGCCGTGTTCCGACAAGAGGGGAGCCCTAATCTACGTGATCGGCGGCGAGACGGCAAGGTCATTCACCGGCGAACGCGAGTGCGCGCAGTGCTAGCAGGCGACAAGCCAGCGATCAGCCGGCGGGCAACACGATGGTGAAGGCAGCGCCCTGGCCGGGTTGGCTTGCCACCTCGATCCGGCCGCCATGCTGGATGACGATCCGCCAGGCCTTGGAGAGCCCCAGTCCTAGACCGCGCCCCGCTTGCCGCGCCGAATAGAACGGATCGAAGATGTGGCGGCGTTGCTCGGCAGTTATCCCCGGGCCATCGTCGCGGACGCTGAGCCGCAACTCGCCGCGGGGAAAGTTGGCCGCGGGCGCTGTCGCCGGCAAAAGAGAGTTCGAACGTGGTTCGCCGGGAAGGCATCCTTCCTTGGCCACCTCGTTCAACTCAATCTCCACATGGCCGCCGCTACCCAGTGCTTCGAAAGAGTTCTGGCACAACGCCCGCAGGGCCACTGACAACTGAGCGGCGTCGGCCTCGATTTCCAGCGGTCCTGGTGGACCGAGGTACGTCAACCGGGTCTGTTGGCCATCAGCGATCGGCGTCAACTCGGCTGCCAGGGAGACGATCAGGCCCGCCAGGTCGCAACGGGCACGTTCCGGCCGGGGCGGGCGGGCAAAGAGCATCAGGTCGGCGATCATCTCGTAGACCCGCATCGCCTGGGCGCTGATCAGCGCCAAGGCATGGCGGCGCTCGGGATCGCTTTCGCCGTGCAAGAGGAGCTGGGCGCGGCCGGAGATAACCGTCAGCGGGTTGTTGATTTCATGCCCGGCGCCGGCGGCGAACTCGGCGAGGGCCTCGAGTTTTTCCGCTTCCAGCGCCCGCTGGAAGTCGTTCTCCAACTCCGCCAGACGTGCGAGTCGATCGGCGATAGACGCCTCCCCGGCAGTGCTCACGCCCCGGCGGCCACTTCAATGTCCAGGTGGTGGCACATCCGTTCCACCAGCCGCTCGACTTCAAACGGCTTGTGCATGAAGTCGTTGGCGCCGGCCGCCTTGAGCTCGCTGATCTTGTCCTCCTCGACCATCCCGGAAATGCAGATGATCCGCACGTCGTCCATGCTGTGGTCGCTGCGGACCCGCTGGCAGACCTCCTTGCCGTTGATATCCGGCAGCATCACGTCGAGCACGATCAGGTCGGGCCGATACTCTTTGACCATCATGCCGGCGTCGAAGCCGTTGTTGACCGTGCGGACCTCGAAACGTCCGTCCCGCTCCAACACGTCGCTAATGAGTTCGACCAGCTCTTCGTCGTCGTCGACCAGCAGGATCTTTCGCTTGCCGCTCTCCAAGGCATCGGTCGGGATGCCGTTGTCGCGCATGAAGGAGAAAAGCTGATCGCGCGGGATGCGGCGGAACCGGCTGCCGGGCACGCGAAATCCTTTGAGCTGCCCCGAATCAAAACAGCGGATAATTGTCTGTTGGCTGACCTTGCAGATCTTGGCCGCTTCGCCGGTTGTGAACACAGTCTTCATATTGCTTTCACCATCCTTTGGCCGACCGTGCGGCGGCCGGCGTCAGCGAGTCCCCAGAACCAGCTATCGTCACCTTGACAGAAGGCTCGGGGCCTCTGGTCCTCCGTGGTAAAAAGGCATGAACTCGCCTTGAGTTCGCGTTGTCCGCAGACTGTTCAATTCCTAAGCTGCGTGCAAACAACAGGCTCATCCGGCTCTGCCAACATTACCGAGCTTGCCAATTGGCGTAATTATAGCTATCTTTCCGTGCCTGTCAATATCGCTCTTGCTTTCGTAAGTCATTGAAATTGCTGACGTTATAGGCGGATATGGGTTGAAGCAGCCTTCCGACCTTGCCAAACTTAGCACCCTCTGACGCCTGACTATGCTTTTTGAGCAAGGTGCGACCCTACGGAGAACTAGGCGTAACGGGTGAGATGGATCAGCAGCACGGTGAGATCGGCTGGCGTAATCCCACTGATTCGGGCAGCCTGGGCGAGATCGGCCGGACCGATCCGAGCCAACTTCTCTTTCGCCTCTACCCGTAGATGAGGTACCGCTCGATAGTCCAGCCCGGCCGGAATCCGCCGGGCGGCCAGCCGCTGTTGCCGCTCGATCTCCACCTGCTGCCGGGCGATGTAGCCGGCATACTTGGCATCGTAAGCAACTTGCATGGCCGCCTCGCGGCTGGTGGCCGCCAGTTCCGGAAGCCGGGCGACCACGTCTTCCCAAGCCACCTCCGGCCGCCGCAGCCATTTGGCCAGAGTGCCTTGCTCATCGTGCGACCGCTGAAGCAGGGCGTTCGCGCGGGCAATCTCCACCTCCTTCGTTTGCAAGCGATCCCATCGCTCGGGATCGATCAGGTCGAGCTGCCAGGCCAGCGGCGTGAGACGGCGGTCGGCATTGTCGGCCCGCAACAGCAAACGGTACTCGGCACGGCTGGTGAACATGCGATACGGCTCATCGACACCGCGGGTGACCAGGTCGTCGATCATCACGCCGATGTAGGCCTGGTCGCGCCGCAGCACCCACGGCTCCCGTCCGTGCAGGGCAAGGGCCGCGTTGACGCCGGCCATCAATCCCTGGGCAGCCGCCTCTTCATAGCCGGTGGTGCCGTTGACTTGCCCGGCGCAGTAAAGTCCCGCCACCCGCTTGGTCTCCAGCGACGGCTTGAGCTGCAGCGGCGGAAGGTAGTCATATTCGATCGCGTAGGCGTAACGTAAGATGCGCGCCTGCTCCAGGCCCGGTATCTGAGCGACGATGGCGTCTTGGATTTCAACCGGCAAGCTGGTGGAAAGGCCGTTGAGGTAGACCTCGTGTGTGTGCCGCCCTTCCGGCTCGAGAAACAACTGATGCTGCGACTTGTCGGCAAACCGCACGATCTTGGTTTCGATCGAGGGGCAGTAGCGCGGGCCGGTGGCTCGGATCTGGCCGCTGTACATCGGCGCGCGGTGCAGATTGGCCCGAATCAATTCGTGGACGGCCGGCGTGGTATGCGTGATCCAACAGGGGACTTGGGGGCCGTCGATTCGCTCGGTGAGAAACGAGAATGGTTCCGGCACTTCGTCGCCTGGTTGCAGTTCCGTCTTCTCGTAGGCAATGGTGCGGCCGTCGATCCGCGGAGGCGTGCCGGTCTTGAATCGCGACACCTCGAAACCCAATCTTGTGAGCGCTCCGCTAACGCCGTCGTGGGTCGGCTCGCCCATGCGGCCGCCCGGCATGGTGTTTTCGCCCACGTGCAGCAGCCCGCGCATGAAGGTGCCGGCGCAGAGGATGACCGCCCGGGCGTGATAGACGTGATGGTGCTCGGTCCGCACGCCGATGATCCGCGGCCCGCCCTGCGCGGTCTCCACCAACAGGTCCACCACGGTCGCCGGCTGCAACGTCAGGCCGGGCTGCGACTCGACAATTCGCCGGATTTCCCGCTGATAGGCAAGCTTGTCGGCCTGGGCCCGCGTGCCGTGCATGGCCGGGCCCTTGCTGCGGTTGAGCATACGGAACTGAATGCCGGCGGCGTCGATGGCACGGGCCATGGCGCCGCCCAGGGCGTCGATCTCGCGGACGATCTGCCCCTTGGCCACGCCGCCGATGGCCGGGTTGCAGCTCATCTGGGCGATCCGCTCCAGATCGCTTGTCAGCAGCGCGGTGTTCGCCCCCATCCGCGCAGCCGCCAGGGCCGCTTCCACGCCAGCGTGACCGGCGCCAATCACAAGCACGTCGAAAGCGAAACCGTTGCCGGCGATCATTCGTTCCATCATACGAGCGCTCAAGAGGGGCGACCAGTGGCCGCTCTTGACGGGTTCCTCGGTTGGAGCTGCTCGCGGCCTTCCGTCAACCGTAACGCAACTGGCGGTAGCAGACGTTGTGGGCTTCGATGTTCAAAGCTTGTACCACGAAGTCTTCGCAGCCGTTCTGGCACGCCCCCTCGGGCAGTCGCTCCAGAGCCAGCGGGATGGTCTCGTACTGGCAATCGGTTCTGATCGGCTCCCCGCCTTGCAACCAGTGGTCGAGCCGGGTAGATTGTATTATGGATTCTGTATCGGTAACACCGGAGCCCGCGCGGTACGTCGGCCTATCATGTCCCCGCTGCTTGCCATGCATATGGCCAACGAGTTGCTCAGCGTGCCGGTGGCGGCAGCCACGGCGGCGGTGGGGGCGGCAGCGGTGGCGATGGCGGTCCGGCGGGTGCGGCTGACGGCGGCCGATCAGCGTTCGCCCTTGATGGGCGTCTTGGGGGCCTTCATCTTTGCCGCCCAAATGATCAATTTCACCTTGCCCGGCTTGCCCGGCACCAGCGGCCACTTGGGCGGCGGCGTCTTGCTGGCAATTCTGTTGGGTCCGGCGGTGGGCATCGTCACCATGGCCGCCATCCTGATCGTTCAATGCTTGCTGTTCCAAGACGGCGGGCTGCTGGCTTTGGGCTGCAATCTCATCAACATGGGAGTGGTCCCGTGTCTGTTGGGTTGGGCGATTTACCACGGGGTGGCAGGCGGGGCCGAGAAAGTCCGGGCGTGGCGGCAATACCTGGCGGCCTGGTTGGCTTGCGTCGTCGGGGTCACCGCCGGGGCCGCCTTGGTGCCCTTCGAATCGGCCGCCAGCGGCGTGTTGCAGGTGCCGTTGAGCCAGTTTTTGGGTCTGATGCTGGGCGTCCATCTGGTCATCGGCTTTTGCGAAGGGGCCATCACCTTTGCGGTGATCGCCTATTTGCGACGGGTTCGGCCTGAGTTGCTGGGACTCGATCCGGACGAGGGCAGCTCGGCCAGCTCCGGCCCCGGTTACGTCGCGGTGGCGGCGTCGGTCCTGGTCACCGCCTTGCTGTTGGCCGGGGTGATCAGTTGGTTTGCCTCGTCCTGCCCCGATGGACTGGAATGGAGTTACCGCGAATTGCGACCGGCAGCCGGCGATCGGGCGATTCAAAACCAATCGCCGCTGGTGGCGGCTGTCGAGCGATGGCAGCAGCGCTGGTCGCCCATGACCGATTACACCCGCCGCACCAGCCCTTTGGGCCAATTGCCGGTTGAGGCGTCCGAGGCAGCTTCGCAGGCTGCCTCCGCCTGGGCCAGGCCCGACGGTTGGCGATCACTGGCCGGCGTGTTGGGCACCCTGCTCACCCTGGGCGTCCTTGCCGGGTTGGCTCGCTGGACGCGGCGAACGCCAGCCGCCGTCCTTCGAAAATGACCGCCCGTCCATGCATCACCACTTTATCGACCGCTTCGCGATGGAGGATTCGCCGATCCATCGCCTCGATGCCCGGGTCAAGCTGCTGGCGGTGTTGAGCTACACCGTGGTGTTGATCAGTTTCGACCGCTATGCCGTGGCCGAGCTGGCGCCGATGGCGGTGTTGCCCTTGGGACTGTTGTGGTTCGGCCGGGTGCCGGTCTGGTTTGCCCTGCGGCGGGTGGCCATCCTCTCTCCGCTGATTCTCATGCTCGTGCTGATGAGCCCCTTGTACGACCGCGGGCTCCATCCGGTGGCCTTCGGGCCTTGGCAGTACGCCGTCAGCGGCGGTTGGCTTACGGCGGCCGATATCGCCGCCAAGTTCACTTTGGGGGTGCTGGCGCTGACGGCCCTGATGTGCACCACGCCGTTCGCATCGCTGTTGGAGGCGATGCGGCGGTTGGGCATGCCGCAGGTCATCGTCCTGCAGCTTGGCTTTCTATACCGATACCTTTTCGTGCTGATCGACGAAGCGATGCGGGTTCGTCGGGCCCGCGATTTCCGCGGGGCGGCCTTGGCCCCGATGGGCCGGCGGTTGGCGGCCACCGGCGGCGTCATCGGCAGCCTGTTTTCCCGCACCCTGGACCGCTCGCAACGCACGCAGTTGGCCATGGCCCTGCGCGGCTACCGGGGGGAAACGCGCAGCCTGAAGCGGCTCCATTTTCACCGTAGCGATGCGGTCTATTTCGCCCTGGTGGCCGCCTACCTGGTGGTTTGCCGCTGCTGGTATCCGAGTTGGTTCTAGATGGTGAATCACGTGGCCGACCTATCCGCCGTATTACAGGTTGAAGACCTCTCGGTTCGCTACGCCGACGGGGTCGATGCCCTTCGCGGCGTTTCGCTGACCCTGCGTCCCGCCGAGCGGGTCGGCCTGATCGGTCCCAACGGCGCCGGCAAGACCACCCTGATGCTGGCGATTATGAATGCGGTGCGTTTCAACGGGCGGATCACGGTGGACGCCATTGAGGTGGCCCGGAAGACCGAGCACGAAGCCCGCAGCCGCTGCGGCATGATCTTTCAGGAAGCCGAGGACCACCTGTTCATGCCGACGTTGCTCGACGACGCGGCCTTCGGACCGCTCAATCAGGGTTGCGGCCCGGACGAGGCCCAGCGGCGGGCGTTGGCGGCCATCGCCCAGGCAGGATTGGAGGGCCTGGAACAGCGTTCGGCACATCACCTGTCGGGCGGCCAAAAAAGAGCGGCTGCGCTGGCCAGCGTCTTGTCGATGCAGGTCAAATTGCTGCTGCTGGACGAGCCCGGCGCCAATCTCGACGCCCGTGGACGCTGCCGGCTGATCGAGATCCTCGACCATCGGCCCGAGGCGATGCTGCTGGCCACCCACGACCTGCCCATGGTCGGCCGCCTGTGCCCTCGGGTTATTATTCTGGATGAGGGGAGGATCGTGGCGGATGGGCCGAGCGCCGAGTTGCTGGCCGACATTACCCTCCTAAGTGCCCACGGGTTGGCGGGTTAATCGCCCAAGCCTCTTTGGCCACGCGGGCCATCAACGCCGGGATGACGCTGGGCGGCAGAAACTTGGCCAGCTCGGCCTCGCTGGCCACCGGGGCAATCTGCTTGATCAACGAGCTGGAAACGTGGGCCAATTCCCCGTCGGCGATCATGAACAAGGTTTCCAGCTCCGGCGCCAGCCGGCGGTTGGCCATCATCATGGTCAGTTCGCCAGCGATGTCGGTGATCGGCCGCACGCCACGGATGATGATGCGGGCATGGCACTGCTTCACGAACCCCACCGCCAGACCGGTGAAAGTGCGGATTTCGACGTTGTCGAGGTGGGTGGTTGCCTCGCGGACCAGTCGTTCCCGCTCCTCAGCGGTAAACATGGTCTGTTTCTCGATGTTCACCCCGACGCCTACGATCACCCGGTCAAACAGCCTGGCCGTCCGCTCCACCACGTTGAGGTGTCCGAGCGTGATCGGGTCAAAGGAGCCGGGATAGACCGCGATGCGGAGAGACGGTTCAGTCATGCGATTGATTCTACCGCACGTTTCTCACCCTGGAAATGGGAATATCGCCCCCCTCCTGTTCGCTTTGCGGTCCAGGTGGTGAATTCGCAGGGGAGCAATTATACTATGCTATGGGAGGATGGCGTATCTGCCTGGAGCGTTCTGATGCCAAAAGTCTTGTGTGTGGTTGGAGCGATTATCGCCATCCTCCTACTCCTCATGTTCGGGCTCGATCTTGCTGCCGGAGTTCCCTTTAACCACGGCAGTTCGCTCATGGATATTGTATTTCTCTTAAGTGCACTAGTTCTCGGTTACCTCAGTTGGACCACTCTAATGGAGCAGAAGTGAACCGTGCCGGAGGGTGGCAAGGGCAACCCGCCAGGTGGCGCTGCTGGGCATCGGTGTGTGCCCAGACCCTGTACGCATCGCGCTCCGCGTGAGGAAAACGAAAAGGTAGTTCTCACGCTCCGCGTGAAGCAATCGTGGCCCGAGAGCGTGAGGAGTACCAGACGAGCGTGCCCGCCCCTTGCAGCCCTCCAACCAGCAGCCCATGCGAAGACGGTACAGTTGTTTCCATGATTTCGGCCGCTAGAATGAGTGCCATGGCATCTGCAGAAGCACCCCAAGAAGGCAAGAAATCTGCCGTAGAGCCTCCGGCCTCCGCAGAGACGCCTCAAGAGGGCAAGAGTTCTGCCCCGGAGCCGCTGACTTCCGCCAAACGCGGCCGCTTGGAAAAAATCTTTGCCCATGCCAGCAAGAAAGCGGCCGCCGGGGTCGACTTCGACTACACCACCGAATTGTTGATGCAGTGCGTGCTGGGCGATCCGGGCAATGCAACCTATGTGAAAACCTACATCGAGAACCTGCAGAAAAAGTACGGCAACAACCGCAAGGGGAGCAGCCTAGCCCAGTTCAAGGAGCGGCCTGCCCGCGCCGCCCAAAAGAAGGCCATGGCGGCCGAGGATTGGTTCGAATCCCTCAAGCACGGTCTGAAAGTGCTGACCGTCAATCCCTGGGACGTCTCCACCTTGACGGCCATGGCCACCGCCGCCGGCAAGTTGGGCCAGCGGGATTGCGCCTTGTTTTACCTACGCTGCGCGTTGGCCGCCAATCCCCGAGACCCCGCCATCAATCGCCTTTGCGCACTGGCGCTGACGGAGCTTGGGCAGTATGACCAGGCGATTGTCTGTTGGCACCGGGTGGAAGAGGCGCGGCCCGACGACGATGAGCCGAAGCGGTCGGTAGCCGTGCTGATGGTGAAGCGATCGCGCGACCGCGGCGAGTTTGGCGACGACATGGGGCCCCGGCCGACTAGCAATCGCCCCCAGCAGCAACAGCAAGCCAAATTGACCGAGGAGCAGGAACTCCAACAGAAAGTCGCCCGCGAGCCCGATCACCTCCCTCACTATTTCGAGCTCTCGCAACTCTACATTAACGAAGAGCGTTTCCGCGAGGCCGTGGAAGTGCTGGCTAAGGCCTACAAGGTCTCCAAGGAAGACCCCGACGTCCGGGAAAAATGGGAAGACGCCCAGCTCCGCCATCTGCGGCAGAAGATTGCTAAGGCCAAGGATCCCGAAAAGCGGACGAAGTATCAGCGGGCGTACTTCGAGAAGGAGCTGGACGTCTGCAAGAAGCGGGTGGAACGCTATCCCGGCAACTTGTCCTTCAAGTACGAGCTCGGCTACCGCTATCTGTTGACCAAGCAGTACCCCGAAGCCATCCGCGAACTGCAGTCCGCCCGCAACGATCCCCGGCGGAAGGGAGTGAGCATGCTGGCCCTCGGCCAGTGCTTCCAACAAATCAAGCAGTATCGGCTGGCAATGAGCCACTACGAGTCGGCCATCCAAGACATCCCGGATCGCGACGCCGACAACAAGAAGCGGGCGTTGTACTACGCCGGCCGCCTGGCCTTGGCCTTGAAAGACCTCGATACCGCCGAACGCCATCTGGCCGTGCTGGCCGGTTTGGATTTCACCTACAAAGACGTCTCCGCCCTACTGGACAAGATCGCCAAATTACGGGAGAATCCGGGGTTTGGCCGTCCGTCCAGACCCGCGTCGGACTAATCACCCATAACCCTTGCAGTACCAGCCCTATGCCCAATACGAAGAGTGCTAAGAAACGCTTGAAACAAGATCTTGGCCGCCGAGACCGGAACCGCTCGGCCAAGCGGGCCCTCCGCACTGAGCGGAAGAAGGTCTTGGCGGCGGTGGCCGCCGGCGATGCTGCCAAGGCCGAAACCGAGTTCCGCTCAGCCGCCAAGATGTTGGATCAAGCCGCTGCCCAACGGGTGATCCACCCCAATGCCTCGGCCCGGCTGAAGTCGCGACTGTCGGCCCGCGTCAAGGCCCTGAAGACTCAGTAAAACTCGACGTCGGCCGCTTCGAACACCGGCCCCTCCACGCACGTCCGCCGATAGTCCCAATGGCCCGAGCCGTCGCGGATCTTCTTCACGCAACTGAAGCAGATGCCGATGCCGCAGGCCATCGGGCTTTCCAGCGACACCTGGCAGGGCACGCCCAACTGGCGGGCGATCTCGGCGGCGGCCTGCATCATCCGCTCGGGACCGCAACAGACGATGCGGCACGCCCCGGCCGATTGCCGCACCACCGGGGCAATCAGGTCGGTGACCAGGCCGCGGTAGCCCAACGAGCCGTCCTCGGTGCTCAGGTGGACCGATACTCCGAGGCGGCGGAACTCTTCCACGCCCGCCAGCAAATCACCGCTGCGGACGCCGTAGCACAGGCTCACTTGTTCCGCCGGGACAACCTGCCGCGGTGGATCGCCGTAGCGTTGCAGGCCGAGATACGCCCGCGCCAGCGCCAGAAACGGCGTCTGCCCAATGCCCCCGGCCAGCATGAGCAGGTGCTTGGTGGGGGTCAGCGGGAAGCCGTTGCCCAGCGGCCCCCAGGCCTCCAGGGTGGCTCCGACCCCGACGGCCGTTAGCAGCCGCGTCATTTTGCCCACCGCAAGGTAGACGAGGTCGATGGAATGCGGCTGCCCGCCCGGGCCGGCAACTACGTCGTACAAGGCCAACGGCCGGCCGAGCAGAGGATCGCTTTCGCCCGGCAAGCGGAGCATGAGAAACTGCCCTGGCAACACCCGCCGGGCGATTTCCGGACAAGCAAGCCGGATGCGGTACGTATCGCGGGCCAGAGTCACGTTCTCTTCGACCGTGACCGGTCCGTGCCAGGCGTGGTCAGCGTAGTGCGTCGGCATAAGCGGTCGTGTACCAGTGAGTTGATTGATTCTCGGGAGCGCGGGCGTCTCGCCCGCTGTGAAAGGACGGGCGAGACGCCCGCGCTCCAGTTCGCCTTTACGCCCGAGCCCACTGGTCGCGGAGCCAGGCCACCGATTTCGGGATTTCCACCCGAGGATCGCCCTGTACCCCGCACTCCAGGCTGCAGAAGTCGTGGTAGCCGATCCACTTCAGGCCGCGGAAGGCATCGACGAATTGCCGCTCGTCTTGGCCGGGCAGGACCCGCTTGTGGGCCGAGGCCATGTGAACGTGGTGGACGTAGGGACCGCCCGAGATAAAGGCCCCCAGGTCGCTGGTCTCTTCGTAATACATGTGATAGAGATCGCCCATCACCGCGATCCCCGGGCTGTGGCAATCGCGGGCGATCGAGGCGGCGTCGGCCACCTGGCGGAGGAAGAAGGCCTCGCGGCGGTTCAGCGGCTCCATAATCAGCCGCGTGCCCGCCTTGGCGGCGTGTTCGCCGAGCTCGGGCAGCGTATCGACCAGGATCTTGCGGATCTCTTTGTTGCGGAGCTTGGTCTGGCCGTTGAAGGCGGGGACGTAGATCGCGCCGGTGAGGTGCAGCTCGCCGCAGGTATCCAGGACGCGTTTGATCTTCTCCATCGCCGGGGCCCGCTTGGCCACCACCTCCGACACCAAGTGGCCGTTGGCGCAACAGGCGCCGCCGCAGAGCGCACTGGCGGCGAGCTTGGTCTTCGCGATGGCGTCGGCATACTTCTTCTCGCGGCCCACGGCGTCGCCGCCCAGTTCCACGCCGTCGAATCCCCACTTCTCCAAGTTGGCGAGCTTCTCGTCAAGATCACGTCCGGGGAGGTCGCTTATTAGTTGGCTGGAGAGCTTGAGCACCGCCTCCGGCCGGGCTTGCGGCTTGACTTGTGGCTGCGTCTCTTGGGCAGCGATTCGTGACTTGGGGAGGGCGGCTAGCGCGGCCGCCGCGCTGCCGGCCCCAAAGAAACTGCGTCGAGTGATACTCATGGAATATCTCCACATTTGAGGGCGTGGGGGAAAGGTGAAGGGCGAACACTGGCGAAAATGCTACCGCAGCCCGGCCGCAGAAGCAAGGTCCGTGCTAGGGCGGAGGTGTGGTTCTCACCTCAGGTTGACGCTGCAAAGCATTCAGGCGATAAGTCCAACTACTTCTTGCCATTTGTGTCCATGACGACGATATCCCGCCTGGCTTGAACTCCACAAGATCTATCGCGCAGCCTGCCATGGTCCCGTCGGATTCTTGCCCACCCGCCTATAATCCAACGGGTGAGGTCTACTAGGGCGCAAGGAGCCAACCATGTTGAACGAAGGCATAAACGAAGGCATTATCGTGAACGATAGCATGGCCCTGCTGAAGTCGGAGGTCGAAAGGCAGATCCGACGCCTGGGCCCGACTACGCCGGACGAACTCGAGCGAGCCGTCTTCCGGGCCTTGGTGGGCCACGACCGGGAAGACGTCGACTGGGACATCGAGGACAACCAGGCGGGGTACTACACATGGATCAGGAGCTTGGACGCGGTCATCACCGAGCTGATCGAGGACGGCGCGCTCCTTGCCGAAGACGACGGAAGACTCCGGCCCACCGAGGCAGAACCGGTCAGCGAGCCGTCGTTCCTGGTCTACCCCTCGCGACATCCCTGAACAACACATCAGGGGAGGACGCTCGCCGATCGCTCGTGCCGCAGCTTTGGCCGCGGCGGACCATTATAGGGCTCGGCGCCTAGACGCAGCCCCCGCTTTGGCACGCTCGTGAGGGCCGCGTCGGTCGTTTGGGGTGGGGTGAGGAAGCCGAAGTAGCGGGCCATCCAATAGGCCTCGATCCAACCGCCGCAGTCTTCCACGGAAAGCCCTTTCGCGTCCAAGTCGGCGGAAAAGAAATCGCCGTCCCAGCGATGCAGGCCGGTCTCCCGCGGACTGAGCGGCCGGATCCGTTGGGCGTACCTGCGATAGCCCGGCGGCAGCTTCTTCAGATCGGCGCGATGCGAATTGAAGTAGCTGTACTGCCGCAGGTCGAGGGGCGTTTCACGGAGGAAGGCTACCGCCCGCTCGTTCTCGCATTCGTGCCCGGTCATGGCCCCGTACAGAAAATTGAACCACGGCAGCCCTTCGATCCGCTTGATCTCCCAACTCCGCTCCAGGCTCCGCAGCCAGCGGGCCTTCAAGGCGGGATCGGTTTCATAGCAGAGCAGCGGAAAATAGGCGAGGAAGGCCAGCCGATCGTCGAAGTGGGTGAAGGCCGCCGGCGGGAAGGTGACTTTCTGACGCAGCACCTGGTCAGCGTAGCCCCAGTTGAGAATCTGTTTCTCGGCCGCGGTGAACTTCGGATCGTGGGTGAAGTGGGCGGCCGTCTCCAGAAAGCTGAATGCCTGCAAGGCGTTCAGGCCGCGGTCGATGATCCCCTCGGGCCCCAACACATACTTGGGATTCCAACGGGCCCAGCGGGCCGGTTTGCCGTCCAGGTCGCGGAGCACGAAACCCTCGCGGACGATATGCCCAATGATGCGGTGCAGGTGCTCTGTCGCCCACGGCCGCTCCTCCGGCCCGGCCACCAGTTCCAGAAAGATCGTAGTTTCGTAGACCTGGGCGATCAACTCGTCGCTGGAGGTGTCGCCCTTCCATTGCCAGCGGCCGTCGGGCGTGGGGTTCCACTCGGCCGGGTAACCGCCGGAGCCGAACATGTCCTTGTTCGCCTTTTCGCCGACGGCCCACACGGCGCGGGCAGGAAAACCGTCGATGCCGGTGATCTCCTCGCTCCACTTGACCGACTTCATCATGTCGACCGCCTCCGCCCGCGCGGCCGGGTCCTTGGTCACGGCATACTTGAAGCACAGGCTGGCCAGATAGTGGGCGCTGTAGCCGACGTCGTTGTCGCAGACGTTGCGGAGCCACTCGTTGCCTTGGCGGGAGAGCGAATGAATGAAGCCCAGCCGCTTCTGCCCCCACTCATCCAGCCACCGCTCGAACCATGCTTCTTTCTTGGCGAGCGTATACGGTTCGTACTGGATGATGCCCAAGCCGCCGTCGGTGGCGACCACCGCCACCCGGTCGCCGCAGGCCATGGCGTTCACCTTGTCGTTGGGGATCCAACGCTGGTAGCCGAAATACTGGTACTCACCGTTGACGCTTCGGATTGCCCCGCGGGTGGTGCCGATCCAAAGATCGTCGGCAAAACCGGGGGCCAGGCAGGTCGTGTCTTCATACGGCAACCCGTCCGGGCCTTGGATGAGGTACCAGGTCATTCCCCGCAGGATGGCCAGACCCTTGCTGGTGGCCACCAGCAGACGGTTCCCCTGGCTCATCATCTGGCGAATCGTCGCTCCGGGCGGCAAGGTGCCCCAGTCGGCCACGTCCCGCGGGCTGAGCCGGTCGCCCTCTAACACGGCCACGTGCCGGCCATCGTGGACATAGAGCGTGCCCGCGTAGGAGGCCACGCCTCGCAGGGCCATCCGCCGGCGTTTGACGATCGGCTTCAAGGCGACGCCGCCTATGGCAAACAGCCCGTCGCCGGCCACAATTATCCGGCCGTTGTGCAGGCAGAGATCGGCTACCGCGGCTGCCGACACCCTGGTCCAACTCCGGCCGTCGAACTTCCAAAGCCCGTCGGAGGCGATGGCCCACAGGGCGTCGCCGAGCACTTTCAGCCGCGTCACAGCCCCCTGTGGGCCGCCGGCCTGTTTTTCGAGGTTGTCGGCCCGCACCGCCCAAACACCCTCCTGGTCGCCGACATAAGTTTGACCGGAGTAGATGGTCACGGCCGTCAGGGGATGCTT
>JAJYGU010000407.1 GCA_021784975.1 Planctomycetota bacterium | reverse complement strand
GTGTTGCGGCCCATCTCGATGAACCGCTTGGTCTTGTTGTAGCGGACGTTGGAGAGGGTGCGGGCGGGGATATCGACGTGCGGATCGCGGCCCCGCTCGGCGGCCGCCGCCACCGCGTCGGCCAATTCGACCAGCCGCTTGCGGGTCTTCGCGTCACGGGTAGTGAGTTTGGTTGGCATGGGAGGTTGACATAATTGTAGGTTCAGTGGTCAGTTCTCAGCCGCCGACACGGCGGCATGTCTAGCCCGAAGGGCTTTCGGAGGATAGCCCAGGGTTGCCGCGGAGCGGCTACCCTGGGTGGCGGTGCAGAGGAACGCAATGAAACCCCAACGGGATTTCGGAAGGGGCGAGGCAGGCGTGACGAGCGGTATGGGGCGTTGATCCACGGCCCTTCGCAACCCCTTCGGGGTTGACGCGATGGTGTCCTCGCCGGTCCGTCAATCCCAAACATACCGTTCATCAAACTCAATTCCATGTTTCTTCAGGAGGTTCCGCAACTCATCTTGGAATGATAACTGGCGATGATGCTCCTCCTGCGAACGGATGTAGTCTTTGACTCGCTCTTTTTGCGACTGGCTGACCGAGAATGCCCCGTAGCCTGCCTGCCATTGAAACAGGCTCCATTGCGGACTCTTTTCTTTGGCCCAAAGGGAGGATGCTCGTTTCAATTCCTTTACCCATTCGGCCAGGGTGATTGTTCGTGATTGGCTTGCCAGCAAATGGATGTGATCGGTCGCTCCGCCGACGATGATCGCGGGACAGCCTAACCGAGCGGAGATGCCCGCGAGGTATCGGTGCATGTCCACGCGCAGTTTACGGTTCTGCAGAAATGGGCGGTGCTCCTTGGTCGAAAAGACAATATGGATCAAAATGTTGGCCAACGATTGCGGCATGGACCGATGATCTCCGAAACCCCTTCGGGGTTTCCCTGTGTCGTTGTCACGCTTACCCAGGGTAGCCGCTTCGCGGCAACCCTGGGCTATCGTCCCAAAAGCCCTTCGGGCTAACGTCCGTTGGGTCGGTAAGTTGACGGCGGAGTGGCGTCTGGCGAGGACGTCAAAACAGCCCGTTGTCTGGCGCCAATGCCTCGTAGTCCCACTTCACCTCGATCTCTTTTCCCACGAACTTTTCGAGCTTCGAACGCTGCTGAGGCGCAAGAACGTCCAGCGCGCGCTTATTCGCTGCTGCTTGGGCTTCGTCCCATTCCTTCGAGAGTTCAATTGACTTCTTGCGGCGCTCCTCGCGCGGCAGACCATTCAGACGGCGTGACTGGGCTAATAGTCTCTCATCGACGCGCGCCCGGGAGAGAGGGCGGATTTTCGCGAGTTGCTCGTCGGAAATAGCCAACGCCTTGATGAAGTCGGGCCGGGTCAAGACCGCCGCAATTCTTTGCTGGAGCTCGATTTGGTCGAGTCGCTTGCGTTGACTCTGTGTTAGCATCCGCAACAACCTTACTGTCAACTCCTTCTGGTTGCTTTGCCAGTCCTTTAACGATGCCTGAAACTCCCGAAATCTTGGCTGCGACATCTGCATCGTGACGCCCGAAGCGAGAAAGTCGGGCCACTTGGCAGCGAATTCCCGCGATCGCTCCCGGCAGAGTTTGACAAAGTCTGTAAGCTTCACCCTCTGGTCTGGCGTCAGGCCGAGGTCCTTCTGAACCGCGTCCGCCAGCAGCAGGCGAACGCGGACAAAGTCTTCGTCTGCTTTCACGAATACGGCCTTGGTGCTACCTCTCTTTTGCACGGCGGGCCGACTTTCCGGATTTGCCACCGGCGTCGGAACCGGGCGCCGGCATCCCGTCCACGCCAGCGAGACGATAATGGCGAGAGCAATCAGGTTTAGTCGTCGTGGGATCATCCTTGCCATCTTAGGGATTGTTGTCCGTTGCTCCCGCCGACTCGGGTTCCACGATGATCACGTTCTCGCCGAAATCTTCATCGCCCTCTTCGATCTTCCGGCCGCGGTCGTCCAGGCGCACATCGGCCTGGACTGTGCGCCTGCGAGCGACTTCCATCAGCCGTTCATAGAGTTGTTTTTCATTGACGCTGTTGATGCGGCTGACGGCGGTGGCCACCTCGCCGACGTAGCGGAGGAAGACTTGCCGGCGTTCGCCCTCGTGGCGGGCTTGCTGCCGGCGGCGGAGGAACATGCCCAGCTTGCGCCCCACCGCCTGCAAAGCCAGCCGCAACTCCTTTTGGATCTCAGGATAACCGGCGATGGCCTCTTTCGACTCGTTGGTAAAGGGGACCCACACGCTGGCCATGTGGACCATGACCGTGACCGGCCCGCTGGGCAGCCCGCCCCGCGACTGGTTCAGTCCATACGCCCGCCAGTTCGTGCCCATTACGGTTTGCGTGATGGCGCAGGCGCCGGCCTGGAACTGCAGCGGCACCCGGTTGGCGTAGCGGAGCACGTTCATCGACTGCCCATCGCTAAAACTGACGTTTTGCAGGGCGTGGTGCAGGCGGTCGATATCGGCCGATTTGAGCTTGCCCGGCGAGACGCGGGTGCCGGCGTCGGCCGCGGCCAGGATCTTGTCGGCCCCGTCGGCCCCGAGCCCTTGGAAGCTGGTCAGCAGAAACTGGCGGAGCGTGCGGGCGTCGCTCTCTTCGAGCATTTCGCCGAGCAATTCGCGCGACACCCGCTGCACGGCCAGTGTGCCGCCGTAGGCCAACCCGACCTCGATCTGGAACGGATTGCCGCGATACACCGAGGGCGGCCGGGTGGCGGCGGCGTAGAACTCGCCCGGCACGACTTGTCGAAGCCCTTTGAGAATCAATTCCTCGCCGATCGGGGCCACGCAGTCGGTGGAGGGAGCGGGAATCTTCGTCTGCTGGATGGCTTGATAGAGCAGATCGGCCTCATGCCGGCCGATTTTCTTAGGGTTGGCACGGGTGGTTATCTTAGCCACCTCGCATAGCCGCCGCGCCACTTTGGGGCTGACACGAGAAAACGAATGATTCAGAAACTGGGCGATCGTCGGCGCCTTGGTGTCCTTGAGCATGGTCACCAGTCGGCCCAGCTCGACACCGTAAGGATGCGGCTTGATCTCCTTGGGCTCGGGCGGAAGCTGATCCGTCAGCCGCGGGTAGTCCTTCTGGTTGCCGTCAGGGTCGAGGTAGTGGATGGCCACGTGGGGGTTGGCAATGGCGGTCTGTTCCAGATACTCGTCGGCGCTGCCGCGGCCGCGTTGGTAGCGGGCCTCCAATTCGATGGTGACCCGCGTGCCATGGTCCAGGTCGATCCACTCGATCTCGTGCTTCTCAATCGTCTTCCGCCCGGCCTCGCCCGGCGAGACCTCGATCCCCTCGCCACGCCCGTTGAGGATTTCGGGCAGGTTGCGCTTGGTGTCGATCTGGATTTCGTAGTAGTGGGCCGCCTCCCGCTTTGAGACCTTCGAGATGATCTTGACCGGCTTGCCGGTGGTCAACAGGCCGTGCATGCCGGCGGCGCTGATGCCGATGCCCTGCTGCCCGCGGCTCATCCGCATGCGGTGAAACTTCGAGCCATAGAGCAGCTTGCCGAAGATCAGCGGGATCTGCCGCTTGACGATTCCCGGGCCGTTGTCTTGCACGCCGGCCTGGTAGCGATCGGGGCCGACCCGTTGGAGGTGGACCCAGATTTCCGGCAAGATGCCGGCCTCTTCGCAGGCGTCCAAGGCGTTGTCGACGGCCTCCTTGATGGTGGTCAACAGGGCCTTGCGGGGATTGTCGAAGCCCAGCAAGTGCCGGTTTTTTGCAAAGAATTCGCTAACCGAGATGTCTCGCTGGCTGGCGGCCATGGATTGGGCGGTGGCCCGGCGCCGTGGACGGGACGGGGCCGAGCCGTTGGCGCCAGCAAGGTCGCGCGGGCTGCTGCTACTGCCGTTGGCACCGGCAGAGGCTTGGGAAGATTCCACTGTAGAGGTAGAGATCACGGTCAATCTTGGGACTCCCTGTGGTCGGAGGCGATCGCTTGGACTGAGGACTGGCTCATTTTTCGCCCGGGGCACCACGCAACGCACGGTCGGGCGAGAAATGTGCCTGTCCCTTCACGCCAAATCGGGACAGTCCCGGCGAACGACCTTAGGGATTATAGCGATTCTGTGGCCCGCCTCCCACATGGTTTTCCGTGCCTTCCCGACGCTTTGCGTATTCCCCTCCTTTCCAGCACATAAACATTCACCCGCAAGGCCGGCCCTTGCCGAGATTGGTACTAGTCACTAACAACGAGGACGCCCGCCATGCGTCGGACATTCCTTCCGTCCACGGTCTACTTGCTCATCGGCTTGGCCCTGGTGGCGATCACGGGGAGCTGGGACGTCAGTCACGCCAAGCAGGCCTGGGCCGCGCCGGTTAAACCCCTGTTCACCAACGCCTACGTGCCGCCCGTCGGCTCGGACAGCGTAGGCGCGCAAATGTATCCCTGCCCGCGTCCCGTACCGGCGTTTGTCGGGCGGACCTACATCACCTACCAAGCCTTGGCGCCGGAGGAGTTCCTCTATCGCCATTACCGCGTCTACCGAACGCCGCACGACGACGGGACGGTCACCCGGACCCGCGTTCGCTGGCGGTGAGCCGCACGAAAAGAGAGGGACGGTCCGGATTTCTGTGGCGGGCGGGCACCGACCGGAGGTTGGTCGTGGCTGCCACAAAAGTAGGCCTGTCCCCTTCCGCCCCCAGAAAAGGCAGAAAGAAATGAAACCGCTCTTTGCCGTTATCGTCGTCGCCTTGGC
>JAJYGU010000066.1 GCA_021784975.1 Planctomycetota bacterium | reverse complement strand
CGAAAGCGGTGAAGGCGACGGCGAAGTTTGATGACCAACTTCCCGACTGGCTGCCACGTTCGACGACGAAACGGCCCAACGTGGTGCTGATCGTCATGGATACCACGCGGGTCGACCACCTCTCCTGCTACGGTTACCGCCGCCAGACGACGCCCAATGTCGATGCCTTTGCCGCCGGGGCGCGGCGGTACACGAACGCCATCTCGACTGCGCCTTGGACGCTTCCCAGTCACAGTGCGATGTTCACCGGCTTGTCGGGCAGCGCGCACGGCCTGAATTGGCTGCACCAAGTCTTGGACAAGCGGTTCTCTACCCTGGCCGAGCAGTTGGCGGCCATCGGCTACCAGACGGTCGGCTTGTCGTCGAATCCTTTGATTAGGCCGGCGACCGCATTGAACCGGGGATTCCAGACCTTTTGGAATTCGGCGTCGTTTGGGGTCGGCCCGATCGCCCCGCTCATGCACGCTCAGCTTGCCGGCTGGCTGAAAGAGGGTTACGATCCGGGCAAGCCGTTCTTTCTGTTCCTGAACTATATCGAGCCCCACCAGCCCTATTCGCCGGCGGCGACGCACTTCGCCTCGGACGAAGCCCGGACGTGGTGGAAGAAGCAAGATCAATGGGGGCGATCGTTCGACTATACGCTGACCGGGGGCGACTCGTTCTCCGCCAAGGACCTTGCCGAACTGGAAGCCTTGTATGACGATGAGGTCCGCTACATGGACGGCCAAATCGGCCAAGTGCTGAGGTTCCTCAAGTCCACCGGCTTGGAGGAGAGCACCTTGGTGGCGATCACCGCGGACCATGGCGAGCACTTCGGCGAACATCACTGCATGGACCATCAGTTCTCGGTCTACCAACCATTGGTGCACGTGCCGCTGATGATACGTCACCCCGGGCGACTGACAACCGGCAAGGAAGACGGGCTGGTGCAAAACCATGACCTATACCCGACGATCCTTGAATGGGCCGGGCTCGACTGGAAGCCGCTTCCCGGACAAAACTGTTGCAGCCTGTTGCGGCCATCACCCGCGGGGCGACTGGCTATCAGTGAATACACGGAACCTTTTGTGCTCGCCTTGGATCGGGTAGCCACGAACTACCCAGACATCGATTGCTCGCGCTTCAACTGCCGGCTTCGAGCGATTCAGCGGGGCAAGCTGAAGTTGATCCAGGCAGGGGGGGTCGGTTGCTACCCGGCGTTCGCCGTGGAGTTGTACGACCTCGAGGAGGATCCGATGGAGACCCACAATCTCGCCCACGAAAAGCCGGAGGTGGCCGATGAACTTGCGGCAGCGCTCGACGTATGGAGCGGCTCTTTCCAGCATTATGCGGCTGGGCCTGCGCCGCCGACAGTCCGCCCGCACCCTCCTTCGCCCCATGAACTCAAGGCCATGCGCGGATTAGGTTACGTCCACTAGGGTCCCCCTCAAAGGCGAGTTATGAAGTTGCGGCAGGCCCTAGGGGACGTAATGGTACCCGGCTGGTGGGTCGGGGTGCTGACGTTCCTGGCGGCGAGCTTGTGGCCCGTTCAGGCCGCCCAGGCCTACGTGGGTCCCGGCGCCGGCTTTGCCGTCATCTCTTCCTTTCTGATCTTCTTTGTGGCCTTCGCCCTGGTAGGCCTGATCCTGCTGACTACGCCGCTACGGCTGGTTTGGCGGTTGGTCCGCCGTCGGCGCCCGCGCGGCGGCAAGTATGAACGTGTGGTGGTGATCGGGCTGGACGGCATGTCGCCGGTGGTCGCCCGGCGGCTGATGGAGCAGGGCAAGCTGCCGAACTTCAGCCGGCTTCAGGCCGGCGGCGGATTCTGCCCCCTGCGGTCCACCCTGCCATCGGTCTCGCCGGTGGCCTGGTCCACCTTCCAAACCGGCGTGTACCCGGACAAGCACAACATCTTCGATTTCCTGACCCGCGACCGGAGGACCTACCTGCCGGTGCTCTCCTCCGCCCGGATCGAGCCGCCGAAACGGGCGCTCCGCCTGGGCCCCTGGCGAATCCCGCTGGGGAGACCGCGAATCGCCGTGCTCCGCAAGAACCAGCCCTTTTGGAAGATCCTGGGCGATCGCGGGATTTTCAGCATCGTGCTGCGGGTACCGATCACCTTTCCGGTCGAGAAGTTCGCCGGCGTGGTCCTGGCGGGCATGTGTACGCCCGATCTCCGCGGCACCCAGGGAAGCTTCACGTATTTCACCACCGAGGACCGGCCCCCTGGTTCTCTCGGCAGCGGCCTGTGCGTCGGCGCAACGCGCAAGGGAAATCGAATTTCGGCGGCCATGCCCGGCCCGGTGAGTCCCTTGCGGCCGGATGCTCCGCCCATGACGGTCCCCTTCTCGGTGGCCATCAGCGGCGACGGCGATTCGGCGGTGCTGGAGATTTGCGGCCAGCGCGTGCCGCTGGTGCGCGGGATACATTCTCCCTGGGTCCGAGTGGACTTCCCCGCCGGGCTGAGGTCGAAGGTGACCAGTATCTGCCGGTTCTGCCTGTTGGAGATTTCGCCGGAGTTCAAGCTCTACGCAACCCCCTTGAACATCGATCCGGAGCGGCCGGCCCTGCCGTTGTCACACCCTTCCCTCTACGCCCCCTCTCTGGCTAAAGTGTTCGGGCCTTTTGCCACCCTGGGACTGGCGGAAGATACTAACGCGCTGAACGAGCAGGTGCTCGATGAGACCGCCTTTCTCGAGCAAGCCTACCTCATTCACGAAGAACGGCAGCGGATGTTTTCCGACGCCCTGGACAAGGTCGATCGCGGCATGGTGGCCTGCGTCTTCGATGTCACCGATCGGGTGCAGCACATGTTCTGGCAATACACGCCCGAAGCCCGCGCCCTGGCCATGAAAACGGGGACAGGCACCGCGACAGATCGTGGCTCGGATTCGGCAACGATGCAGCCGGATGCGGAGCCAGTTTCCGTTTTCATCAGCCCACCCCAGCCCAGCCGGCACTGCGAGGCGGTGGAGGAGTGCTATCAGGAAATGGACCGCATGCTGGGCGGCGTCCTGGAGCGACTCGGCGGCGACGATCTCTTGATCGTCATGTCGGACCACGGCTTTACCAGCTTCCAGCGGTGCGTTAACCTGAATAGTTGGCTCCTGAAGCATGGATTTCTGGCGCTTCGCGACGACGCCGATTGTTGCGAAGGGTACTTCGCCAACGTCGACTGGACGCGGACGAAGGCCTATGCGCTGGGTCTGGGCGGCCTCTTCATCAACCAGGCGGGCCGTGAAGCGCAAGGGATCGTGCATGACGGCCAGGAGAAGCGGGCGGTGAAGCAAGCAATTATCGACGGACTACTGGCGCTCCGCGACGAAGCCAGCGGGGCTCAGCCCGTCCGACGGGTCTTCGATGCGGCGGCCCATTACCGCGGACCCTATGCCGAGAACGGCCCCGACCTGATCGTCGGCTTCGCCGAGGGTTACCGGGTTTCCTGGGACGCGGTGACCGGCAAGTTCGGCGCCGCCGTAATTGAACCGAACCCGAAGGCCTGGAGCGGCGACCACTGCGTTGATCCGGAGCTGGTGCCCGGCGTTTTGTTCTGCAACCGCCGCGTGGCCACCAAGACGCCGGGCATTGTAGACATCGCGCCCACCGTGCTGGCCGCCTTCGGCGTGCCCGTGCCCGCTTACATGGACGGCAAACCATTCCTGGCCGACGAACAGCCCTCGCCTGCCGTTGTTGCCGATGCAAAGGAGGAGAATTATGCCTAGCCGAACCGAAGAGTTGACCCGTCGCGACTATCTGAAGATCGTGGCCGCGGCCGTGGCTTCCGCCCAGCAGTTTCCCTCGCTGGCCAGGGCCGCCAGCCGCACCGCCGACACGCGCAAGCGGGTGATCGTGTTGGGCATCGACGGCATGTCGCCCGATTTGCTGGAAGACTATGTTGCCCGCGGACGGATGCCGCATTTCGCCCGCCTCATGCAGGCGGGGGGGTTCCGGCGATTGGGCAGCAGCAATCCGCCGCAGAGCCCGGTGGCCTGGTCGAATTTCATCACCGGCACCAATCCCGGCGGGCACGGGATCTACGATTTCATTCACCGCGACCCGGCCACGATGGAGCCTTACCTGTCCACCTCGCGGGTCTTGCCGTCGAGCTCGGTGTTGGCGTTGGGGGCATGGCAGTTCCCGCTGCGGGCAGGCAGCGTCGAGCTATTGCGTCGCGGGCCGGCCTTTTGGAAAATTCTTTCCGATGGCGGGGTGCCTTGCACGGTCTACCGCCTGCCGGCCAACTTCCCGCCGGTCGAGTGCAACGCCCGGACCCTCTCCGGCCTGGGCACGCCCGATTTGCTGGGCGCCTACGGAGTCCGCAGCTACGTGACCGACGCGCCGCCGCCCGACCGCGAGAAACTGAGCAACGTGAACTTGACCGTCGTGGACATGAGCGGCCACCATTGCCAGGCCTCGTTGGTCGGCCCGGACAACACGCTCCGCAAGGACCACCGCCCCACCGAAATCCCCTTTTCGGTCGACCGCGACGAGGTCAACCCGGTGGCCAAGATCGCCATCCAAGGCACGGAGATCCTGCTCAAGCAGGGCGAATGGAGCGATTGGGTGCGAGTGGCGTTCCCGATGTTGCCGCATCTGAAAGACGTGGCCGGCACCTGTCGCTTCTTCCTGAAGGAAGTTCACCCCAAGTTCAAGCTCTACGTGTCGCCGGTCAATATCGATCCCTCCGAGCCGGCCCTGCCCATTTCCACTCCGGCGGATTTTTCACGATCGCTGGTCCGCGAT
>JAJYGU010000364.1 GCA_021784975.1 Planctomycetota bacterium | reverse complement strand
GGTGATCCTGGTGGCGTTGGTGATGTTGGTCTTCCTGCAGAGTTGGCGGGCGGCGATCATTCCGCTGATCACCGTGCCGGTGGCCATCGTGGGCACCTTCGCGGTGATGGCCGCCTTCGGCTTTTCTTTGAATAACCTGTCGCTGTTCGGCCTGGTGCTGGCCATCGGCATCGTGGTCGACGACGCCATCGTGGTGGTGGAAAACATCGAACGCTGGCTGGACCGCGGATTGCCGCCGCGGGAGGCGGCCCGCAAGGCCATGGATGAAGTGACCGGCCCGGTGATTGCCGTCGGGCTGGTGCTGTTCGCAGTCTTCATTCCGGCCGCTTTTCTGGGCGGCGTGAGCGGGCAGTTCTTCCGGCAGTTCGCGGTAACCATCGCCGTCTCCACCGTCATTTCGGCCTTCAATTCGCTGACCCTCAGCCCGGCCCTGGGGGCCATCCTGTTGCGGGCGCGGGCTGCCCACCGCGACCCGCTCACCTGGCTGTTGGACCTGCTGTTCGGCTGGTTCTTCCGGCTGTTTAATCTGCTGTTTGGGGCGGCCACCGAAGCTTATATAGCGGTGGTGAAGCTCCTGTTGCGGATCAGCCTGATCACCATGTTGATCTACGGCGGCCTGCTGGCGCTGACCTACCGTCAGTTCACGAGCACGCCGACCAGCTTCATTCCCCAGCAAGACAAGGGCTATTTGCTCTTGAACGTGCAACTGCCCGACGCCGCTTCCGTCGAGCGGACCCAGAACGTGATGGCCCATATCGACCGCCTGGTTCGCGACACCGCCGGCGTGGCCCACACGGTGAGCATTTCCGGGCAGTCGCTGATCCTCGGGGCCAACGCCCCCAACGTGGGCTCGATGTACGTGATGTTGAAGGAGTTCGCCCAGCGGCGGGCGGCCAACCTCAGCGCGGATGCCATCGCCGCCGCCATTCGCCAACGCTGCCAGCGCGAAGTCGACGGGGCCATCGTGGCCAGCTTCGGCGCCCCGCCCATCGACGGCCTGGGGGCCACCGGCGGCTGGAAATTGATCGTGGAAGACCGCGGGAATCTCGGCCTCTCCGCGCTGCAGCGGGTTAGCGACGCCATCGTGGCCGCCGGCAGCCGGTCGCCGCAGTTGCGCGGGCTGTTCAACAGCTCGCGGGTCAACACCCCTTGGCTGTATCTCGACATCGATCGCACCAAGTGCATGGCCTTGGGGGTGCAGGTCAGCGATGTCTTCGGCACGCTGCAAATCTACTTCGGCTCGTTCTACGTGAACAACTTCAACGAGTTCGGCCGCACCTGGCAGGTCAACGTCCAGGCCGATCAGCAGTTTCGCGGCAAGGTGAGCGACCTGCTCCAACTCCAGGTGCGCAACAATCTTGGGCAGATGATCCGGCTGGGGGCGCTGATGAACGTCCGCGACGTGAGCGGACCGGTGGCCCTGATGCGCTACAATCTCTATTCGGCCTCGGCCATCTTCGGCAACACCGCCCCGGAGGTCAGTTCCGGCCAGGCCATCGACCTGGTGCGGCGGATCGCCGACCGCCAACTGCCGCCCTCGATGGCCACCGACTGGACCGAGCTGACCTACTTGCAATTGCAGGCCGGGAGCGCGGCCATCTATGTCTTCGCCCTGGGGGTGGTCTTCGTATTTCTGGTGTTGGCCGCCCAGTACGAAAGCTGGTCGCTGCCGCTGGCGGTGATCCTGGTGGTGCCGATGTGTCTGCTGTGCTCGGTGACCGGGGCGGCCTGGACGGGTACTGAGGTCAACATCTTCACCCAGATCGGCTTCGTGGTGCTGGTCGGGCTGGCCGCCAAGAACGCCATTCTCATCGTGGAGTTTGCCAAGCAGCAACGCGAACAAGGACAGCCCGCTCAGGAAGCCGCCTTGCAGGCCAGCCGGCTGCGACTGCGGCCGATCCTGATGACCTCGTTCGCCTTCATCTTCGGAGTGGTCCCGCTGGTCCTCGCCCATGGGGCCGGCGCCGAGATGCGGCGGACCTTGGGCGTGGCCGTGTTCAGCGGGATGCTCGGGGTGACCTTCTTCGGCATCTTCCTCACCCCGGTCTTCTTCTCGGTCATTCAATGGTTCGCCCGCGGGAAGAAAGAAACCAGAGACGAGAGTCCGGAGCGTGGGGCGTGAGGCGTGGGGCGTGGACCCGAAGGGGACTGTCCCGATTTTTGTGGCAGGAGGCGACAAAAATGGGACTGTCCCCCTTTGCGCACCCGGATTATTCACGCTCCGTCGTAACCCGAAGCGTAAGCAAGGGCGGCCACAAGACCTAGCCTCGCTTACGCTTCGGGTTTCGAGTGCGCACCTCGCGCAGCGCACATCCGGTGGCATGAATAATCCGGGCTCACGCCCTTCGCCGCTCTCCACCACGCCCCCTCGCCCCCCTGCCGCCACCCCCCGCGGTCTGATACCATAATCTACTTCTCCCCGGAAATTCCCTAACCCCCGATCACCCTCATGGCCATCGACGCCTACTCCCCTTGTCCCGGCGGGACGGGCAAGAAGATCAAGTTCTGTTGCGCTGATTTCGTCGGCGAGCTGGAGAAGATCGACCGCATGGTGGAAGGCGAACAGTATCTCGCTTGCCTGCAGACCATCGATCAGCTCTTGGACAAGGAACCCGGCCGCCGTCGGCCCTGCTTGATGGCCACCAAGGGGCTCCTGTTGCGGATGACCGCACAAGATGAGGCCGCCAAGGCCCACGCCGCCGAGTTCCTGGCCGCCCATCCCGACAACCAAATCGCCCTGGCCGAGGCGGCAATTCTGGCGATCGACGAAGACGCCCGCCAGGCGTTGGGACTGCTGCAAGGCGCGCTGAAAGCCTCCGGCGGCAAGATTTCGCTCCGCACCTACGAGGCCATGGGGTTGGTCGGGGCGGCGCTGTTGGACGAGCACTATTGGCTGGCGGGCCGGGCCTTGTTGCAGTTGCAGGTGGCCGTCTCCGACGAGCACGAGGAGGCGGTGCGGATGCTGTTGACCTTGAACCACGCCACCGACATCCCCTTGCTCCTGCGCGACGACCCGCCCTTGGCGCCTTGTCCCGAGGAGGCCCCCTGGCGGCAGCGTTATCTGGAGGCTACTAAATCCGTCGGATTTGGCGATTGGGCCACCGCGGCCGGCAGGCTGGCGGCCCTGGCCGACGACGTGCCCGACTCGCCGGTCCTCTGGCGCACTTTGGCCACGCTCCGCGGCTGGCTGGCCGACAACGACGGCTGTATCCAAGCCTTGCACACCTGCGCCGCCCTTTATGCCCGCGACGAGAGCCGGTTGGAAGAGGCGGTGGAATGCGAGGCCACCGCCATGCTCTTGGCGGAAGACCCGCTGGGCGACCGGCTCGACGTGCTGGAACTGGTATGGATCGTCAAGGACGTGGAGAAGCTCCAGGAGGCCATGCTGTCGTCGCCGCGGCTGCAGGCGATTCCTTTCGACCCGGCCGAGTTCGCCGATGACCAGTCGCCGCCGCCGAAGGCCGCTTTTCTCGTGCTCGACCGGCCGGCGCCGGCGGCCGACCAGCCGTTCAGCCTGGCCACTGCCCCGCGGCTGTCGGCTCAAGTTTTGCTCTACGGCCGGCAGACCGACCGCGAGGCCCGGTTGGAGGTGGCGGGCGTGGCCGCCGACGAGGCCCCGGCCCTGAAGCAGTTGTTCGCTGAACTGGCCGGAGAGGCCGTCGAACCGGACAGCACCGAGAAGGTGGTGGACCATTCGTCGGCCAGCCAGCGACTGTTGCGGCCGGGCTGGCGGCAGCCGCGCGACCTGACCCCGCCGCAACTCGACGACCTCTTTGCCCAGCACGTCCGCGAGGCCCTGCTGGAGCGCTGGCCGAACCTCAGGCTGCGAGTCTTCGGCGGTCGTTCCCCCCGCGAGGCCGCCGGTGAGGAGCGTTACCGGGTGCCGGTGCTGGCCGCCATCCTGGTGCTCGAATTCTGGTCGCAGCACCTCGCCGATCCCTTCGACTTCAATCAGTTGCGGAGTCAGCTCGGGCTGCCGCAGCTCGGCCCGGTCGATCCCCAGCAGCAGCCGGTGGCCTCGCTGCCGCTGGTGCGGTTGGCGCGGCTTGCCCCGCAGGGCCTCTCCGACCAGGACCTGTCGCTCGCCTTCCGCCGGGCGGTCGCCTTTGCCATCCGGTCGGCCCTGGGCAAGTTCGCCCAGGCGATCATCGAGCGTCCCAGCTTCAGCGGCAAAGTGGAACAGTTGTCGGCCTACAACTCCTTGGCGCGGACCGCCGCCGACCTCGATAAGGCCCTTGAATATGCACAGCAAGGACGGGCGGCGGCCGAGGCCGTCAAGCAATCGAGCGCCTCCTGGGACTTGCTGGAACTCTCGCTGCGTTTCGGGCGGCGCGAGGGCCACGAAGCCCTCCGCCTGATCGAGCACATTCAGCGCCAGCACATCGAGGAGCCCGGCGTGGCGGAGACCCTGGGGCACATGCTGATGGACGTGGGACTCCTCCGGCCGGACGGCTCCCCGGCCTTCGCCCCCCACCCGGCCGCGCCCGAATTCGCCGCCGAACCGCCGGCCGCCGAGCCCACCAAACTCTGGACCCCCGACAGCGAAACCGGCGGCAGCGGCGGAAAGCTTTGGACGCCGGATTGAAGGCGAGAGTTGAGGGGGCGGGGACTGTCCCGATTTTTGGGTCAGGAGGACACAAAAATGGGACTGTCCCCTTTTGCGGCGGCGGGGACTGTCCCGATTTTCGCGGCGGGCACCGTGCGCAGCATGGTCGGCTGCGAAAAT
>JAJYGU010000405.1 GCA_021784975.1 Planctomycetota bacterium | reverse complement strand
AGCCGTCGTTGTCGATGAAATAGGTCATCCAGGTGAGGTTGCGGTAGGCGATCTCCTTGTAGCAATCTCCGCCGCCGGCCGCGTAGAACAGGGCGCACACCCCTCCCAGCTTGGAGCAGGCCCCGCCCCAAGGCGACTTGTCGTCGTCCTGCTCGCCCATCAGGGTGGCCCCGCCCGGAGCATGTTGGGAAAAATGCTTGAGCGCGAACTGGATCAGCCGCTCGGCATCCGCCTTCCAATCTTGGTCGAGCGATTCCTTCCGCTCGATCAGGTAGCGGGCGGTCTCCAGCGGCGACCAGGAGTTGCGGTTGGTGTCCAGATCGTAGTCCTCGAAGAACTGCACCCAGAGGCACCGCGCGGGCTCTTCCGGCGAAGGAATCTGGTAGGTCTTCATCCATTTCCACAGGGCGGCCCGCGGCGCGCGAAAGTTGTCGCGGCCCAGCCCGATCAACTCGTCGAAGAGGCGGAGGATGTAGACCATGTCGGCGCTGCGGTCGCCCCAGTGCTGGCCCGTGATGCTGTCGACCCGGTACGGCCAGGGCGAGTGCAAGGCGTCGCCCGGACGCATGTTCCGCACCAATACCTCGGCGTTTTGCACCGCCTGTTGCAGGTAGCAACGCTGGTCGGTGGCCTCGTAGAGCTTCACCAGGGCGTAGCCGGCGATGCCGCCCTTGTCGGGCTGGACGATGTTGCGGCCGTGGCGGGCGTCGCCCTGCGAGGAGCGAAACAACGGAAAATCCATGTAGAAGCCGGTCGAACGCGTAAACCGCGGATAGGCGCCGCGGTCGGGCGTCAACGTCTCCCGCACCAAATAGTTGCCGAAGGCCCGCGCCCGGTTGAGCACCCGCTGGTCGTTGCGCCCGGTGTACTCCCAATACTTCAGGTACGACAAGATGCCCATGCCGTCCTGGGTGCAGGGGATGTTGTCCATCCGCGACGGTTTGTAGTGGCCGTCTAGGAAGGTGGTCGAGGCATACAACGGATAGCCGTGATCATCCGCCGGGCATTTCAGATACCAGTTGACCTCCCGCCCGACGGCATCGTCCCAAGAGGTCCACGGCAGGAGCTTGCCCTGGGCGTCGTAGACGGCCGTGTGGAAGCCGATCTTCTTTGGGGCGGCCGTCTTCGCCGGCGCGGCACTTCCGGCTTCCTGGGCCTGGGCCCAAGCGCAGAGGGCCGCCGTCCCCAGCAATACTGCCAATACGGACATGGCTTGGTGTCGATTCTTCATGGTGTTTTCTCCCGATTCGCCTGGTGAGAGTCTTCGACCGCGCCGCGGCCAATTTGCGGGCGGCCGACACCATGTATAGCACGGCCAGTCGAGCGCGGCAATCCGCGTGATCCTGAATCCTCACGTTCCCTCGGTGCGCACGGCCAGGGAAGCCGTTGTGCCCCCTTCGTTCAAAGCCACGGATGAAACACCGATTGAACACGGAGGACTACCGCAGAATGGGCCCGGATCGAGCGAGGGATAACCGTTCACGGGGACTGTCCCGATTTTTGCGGCAGGAAGCCACAAAAATGGGACTGTCCCCGGCCTGTGAACGGTTACCAGCGGCGGTATATATCACACATCCTGACACTCGTGATCCATGGTGGGTTCTGGAACCCAACTCGTCGTGCTCGTGGTCAGCCGACTGCGGTGGTGATCGTGCTCGTAGCTGATTCGCGGGAAGAGTCTCCACCGATCGTCGATTACGAGCACGAGAACGGCTTCGCCGAGCACGAGCACGATGAGGAGCCAGAACAAGATGCTCCACCTGAGTGGGGCCGCCGGTCGGGTTTGTGGACGTCACCGACATTATTGACCGCCCGGATCGGAGATGATACGATGCAACCATGCCAAGAACTGCTCGATCGACCGAAGACTGATGTCCTCTTTTCGCAAGCCGTGGGCGGTGATTCTGTTGCTCACCGCGATTGCTTACGAAAACAGCTTCACCAATCCGTTTTGCTTCGACGACTCGGAATCCGTCCATAACAACCCGAGCATTCGCTCCTGGTGGCCGATTTGGCAGCCCTTCTGCCCGCCGGCCAGCGGCGGGCCGGTGACCGGCCGGCCGGTGGTGAACCTCACCTTCGCCCTGAACTACGCGGTGAGCGGCGAAGCTCCCTGGAGCTACCATGTGGTCAATCTGCTGATCCACCTGGGCGGCTCGCTCTTGTTGTTTAGCATCGTGCGGCGGACGCTGCTCTTGCCGTCGATGCCCGAGCGGTGGTCCGCGGCCGCCACCGGGCTGGCGTTCGCGGTGGCCTTGCTCTGGACGCTCCATCCCCTGCAGACCGAGTCGGTGACCTACGTGTCACAACGGGCCGAGTCGCTGGTCGGATTCTTTTACTTGCTGACGCTCTACTGCTTCCTTCGCGCCGCCACCGCGGATTCGACGGTCGCCGATCGCTCGGCCCATACCGCGGTGCGGGCGTGGAGCGTTGCCACCGTGGCCGCCTGCCTGGCCGGCATGGCGAGCAAAGAGGTGATGGTATCCGCACCCCTGCTGATCTTGTTTTACGACCGCGCCTTTGTGGCCGGCACCGTTCGCCAGGCCCTGCGGCGGCGAGGGTGGTTGTATGCGGCCCTGGCGGCAACCTGGTTGTTGCTCGGCTGGCTGGTGATCGCGGCCAACGATCGCGGCGGCTCGGCAGGGCTCGGCCTGTCTCTCAGTCCGTGGACCTACGCCTGCACGCAGTTTGGCGCGATCGTGCATTACTTGCGGCTGAGTGTGTGGCCGTATCCGCTGGCCTTCGACTACGGCATGGGCGTTGCCCAGGGCGCGGCGGAAATCGTGCCCTATGCGATCCTCGTGGCGATCTTGGTGGCGGCCGCGCTTTGGGCATTCTGGCGCTGGCCCAAGGTCGGCTTTCTGGGGGCATGGTTCTTTGCGATCTTGGCGCCGACGTCGAGCGTGGTGCCGATCGCCACCCAAACCATGGCCGAACACCGCATGTATCTTCCGCTGGCGGCGGTCATTGTCTTGCTGGTGGCGGCCGCCCAGCTTGTTGCCTGGCGGGCGGTGCAGCGCAGACAGATCTCTGCGAAAGCGGCCAAGTGGCTCGGATACCTCGGACTGGCGAGCATCGCTATCATCTTCGCCGTGCTCGTCCACGACCGCAACACCACCTATCGCAGCACGTTTGCCCTCTGGAAGGATACGGTCGAGAAAGTTCCCACCAGCGCCCGCGCCCACAATAATTACGCCATGATGCTGCACAAGCGGGGGCAAACCGAAGCGGCCATTGCGGAGTATCGCCGAGCGGCCGAGCTAAAGAAAGACTTCGTCGATCCGCACTACAACCTGGGGTTGACGCTGAACGAGCTGGGCCGATGGAAAGAAAGCGAGGCGGAATTTCGCAAGGCCTTGGAGATTCAGCCCGACCACGCTGGCTCGCGCAACTGCCTGGGGGCGGTGCTGGTTGACCTCGGTCGCGTCGACGAAGGAATCCGTGAATATGAAAAGGTGCTGCGGCAAAAGCCCGATATGGCCGAAGTCCACTACAACCTCGCCAATGCCTTGGCCATCCAAAAACGCTTCCCCGAGGCGGTGGAACATTATCAGCGGGCAATTGATCTCAAGCCGACCTTTACCGACGCCCTCTGCGATTTCGCCATCTTGTTGGCCACTTGCGATCAGGCTTCGGTTCGCGATGGCCCGAAGGCGGTAAGTCTGGCCGAGCGAGCGGTCCAACTCTCCACCAGCGCCGACGCGAGCATGCTCGACGCCCTGGCGGCCGCCTATGCCGAGGCCGGCCGCTTTCCCGAGGCCATCCGGACTGCCCAACGCGCCCTGCAATGGGCGGGGCCGGGCAACGAGAAGTTGACCGCTCTGATCTCCTCCAAACTAAGGCTCTACGAAGCCCACCGACCGTTCCACACCTCCCAACCGGTCCGATAAAAAGGGGACATCACTGACATTGGAGCCCAAGGAGAACGAAAATGAGTGCCCCCTCTTCATCCGAGAAACAAGGACCGCTGCTGCCGGACTCGGCGGAACACCGGGAGACGCCGACGACCGAGCCCCAGGAGGCGACCGTGCTGTTGCCACCGGGGGCGGCTGGATCGCCCGCCGCGCCGCCCGCGGCCCCTGCTGCTGCTGGCAGCCCGGCTCCGCCGCGGCCGGCGACCACCGAGCCTTCTCCGCCCGAGTCGCGATACACCATGGATCACCTGTATGCCGAAGGCGGGATCGGGCAGGTCTTCCTGGCCCGCGACCGGCAACTCGATCGGAACGTGGCCCTCAAGCGACTTCGGCCCGCGCTGCTGAAGCACGGCGCCCTGCGAAGCCGCTTCCTCCAGGAGGCGCGGATCACCGGTCAACTGGAGCATCCGGGCATCGTGCCGGTCTATGAACTGGTGGCCGCTCCCGGCTCCGGCTCGCCCTTCTACAGCATGCGTTTCGTGCGCGGTCGAACGCTGGTCCAGGCCTCGCGCGACTTCCACGGCAAGCGGCCGGCCAGCCAGGAGAAAGACCTCGAGTTGATCTCGTTGCTCAGCGCCTTCGTCACGGTCTGCAACACGGTGGCCTATGCCCATTCCCGCGGCGTCGTTCATCGCGACCTCAAAGGGGAAAACGTGCTGCTGGGCGATTTCGGCGAGGTGTTCGTGCTCGACTGGGGCATTGCCAAACTGCTGGCCGAGCCGGAGGAGCATGAGGGCGTGTGCCTCTCTGACGGACATCCGGCGGCGGAAGCCAGCCACGCCGGCCACACCATTCAAGGCGACATCGTGGGCACTCCGGCCTACATGGCCCCCGAGCAGGCGGCCGGCCGGCCCGA